>JAKFXC010000098.1 GCA_021731625.1 Candidatus Omnitrophota bacterium | reverse complement strand
CTAAATGAGGTCAAAGCAGTAACCAAATCTTTGTTGTCATATTCCGACGATTTCGCTTCGGTGGCCAAACATTCATATTCCGGCGCACATTGAAGCCCCCCCCTCCGGCATAGGACACATGCCCACACATAAGGAAAACGACAATCCCCAACAATTTAAAATTGTTCTTCATCTTTGTAAATTCGTGAGGTTGCCCTGATTTCTCTATAAAAAGCAATATAGAAAACAGATGTTGCCCTTGAGCTTTCTAAAAAAGTGGTAGCTCAAGGACTACCAAAACTCGGTTCATTTTATCAAATGAACCTCGTATCTTGGTTGCCCAGCAAGGATTCGAACCTTGACAACGAGATCCAAATTCTCGGGTGCTACCATTACACCACCGGGCAGAAGTCACAGTGTCGAAACGATTTTTACCTGCGCAAAGCGGCGATCAAGGCGCGCTTTCATTTGCCCGGCGTGCTGCTTAGAACGCGCTAAAGCAAAAACGGAAGGCCCGCTGCCGGAAAAACACACGCCGCAAGCGCCAGCGTCGGACATTTTCTTTTTTAAACGCGCAAAATCCGGCCGTAAAGACAAAATTGCCGGCTCCAAACCATTGGCCAACTTGGGGCCGATGGCGGAAGGCACACTCTTCCTTAAATAAGGAAGCAAAATATTAACACTATCCATTTTATTTGTCAAATCTAAATTCAAGCGGCCGAATACGTCTTTGGTGAGCATCTTAACCCTAGGAGTAACAAGCAGATGCCACAATTTGGTAGGTATCGGCAAGGGTCGGATTTTCTCCCCCCGGCCCTCCCCCACAGCATAAGAAACATCGTAAATAAAAAAAGTCACATCCGAGCCCAAACGGCCGGCGTAATCGCGCAATTGTTTTTGCGATAGCCTCAATTTCCACAAGCGGTTAAGCCCCAGCAAAACGGTGGCGGCATTGCTGGAGCCCCCCGCCAAGCCGGCGGCCACGGGAATCTTTTTCTCAATGTGGATATTAAGGCCCTGGGCCAGATTTAGGTCTTGCTTAAGCAACATGGCTGCCTTGGCTGCCAAATTGGCCGGACCTTTGGGCACCTGCGGGTGGGAGCAGATAACCTTGACCAAACCATCGGCGCGGGGCCACAGGGTGATGCGGTCGCAAAGGTCAATGCGCTCAAAAACAGTCTTAAGTTCATGATACCCATCACTGCGTTTGGCCAAAACATCCAAAGCCAGATTTAACTTCGCGGGGGAACGCAGGCAAAGCTTTTTCATGAAGGGAACTAGTCTGGTTTTCTAAATGCTTGGAGCTTCTCCAGCTCTTCGAGTTTAGCCTTGACTTGCGGCTGATGGGGTTGCAGGTCCAGCGACTTGCGCCAGTATTTGCGGGCCAGGACAAATTCCTTAATGGCGTAGTACACATCGCCCATATGTTCATACACAACGGAATCGTGGACGTACATTTCCGCTTTTTGAAAAGACAGCAGGGCCTCGGAATTCATGCCCTTCTTAAACAGCAGCCATCCCAGCGTATCAAAATAAGCCCCATTGGAAGGGTCGAGGTCCACGGCTTTGCGGGCCATTCTTAAACCCTCGTCGAGATTGACCTCGTCTTCCGCATACATGTAAGCGAGCGAGTTAAGCGCCTCGTCGTTGTCGGGCTGCAGGCGCAATACTTCTTTAAAAAGCTGCATGGCCTTGGGGCGCTGCTGGGTTTCCAAACAGGCAGTGCCCAATAAATAATTGGCCGAGATGTTGTCGGGGTCAATACTTAAAATGCGCTGGAATTGCTCGATGGCCTGTTTGTATTTGCCTTGCGAATAATACAATTGGGCCAGGTAGGTATAAATTTCAAGATTGCCGGGATTGTCCTGGGAGACGTTCTTTAAAATACTTTCGTATTCGGAAGCGGCTTGGTCGTATTTTTTTTGGGCGGAATAAATGAGGGCCAGCAAGTACCGGGCCTGGGCGTTCTGCGGCTCCAAGGCCAACACCATATTTAACTGCTGGATTGATTTTGCCAGCCCGCCGGTGCGGGCATGATAGGTGGCAAGGCGCAAATGCGGGAGCGGCTGAGTGTTGTCCATCTGGGCGCTTTGCTCGTATTCGCTGATGGCCTCGTCGGTCTGGCCATTGAGGTCATACGTCACTCCCATAATGTAATGGGCCAACGCCTTGGCCTTAAATTCCGTTTCGGTATCTCCGGCATAGACACCCGATGCGCAGGCATAACCGAAAGCAAGGGTGCCGATGAGCAACTTCCACATACATTTCCTCCTAGAACTAGCGAGTGGCGCGTTTTTTCAAATGACGCAAGGCTTTACGCAATTTCTTGCGTTTGTGCGTGCGTATTTTGCGCAATTTTCTTTTTCGTCCGCAGGGCATACATGTCCTTACTTAGTAGTGTAACATACAAAACCCGGGCCATCCACGGGCTATCTGAAGAATTTCTAATAAATCAATTTATTGAGGGAATACTCGATAATGCCTTCCGCCCCGGCTTCCTTAAGCTGCGGGATGATGACCCGGACCGTGCCCTCGTCGATGACGGTCTCCAGGGCCACCCATCCGTCGGTCGAGAGCGGCGATATCGTTGGGTTGCGCAAGGCGGTGAGGACCTTGAGGATCTTATCCAGGTTCTTGCGGCTGACGTTCATCTTAAGGCCCACCATATTATTGGCGGCGAGCGCACCTTTCAGGAGCAAGATCACCTGCTCCATTTTCTTCTTCTTCCAGGGGTCTTTGGCAGCAGCTTTCCCGGCGATAAACTGGGTGGTTGACTCGCACAAGGTGTCGACGATGCGCAATTTATTGGCCCGCAGCGACGATCCGGTCTCGGTCAACTCGACAATGGCGTCCACCAAACCTGTGGCCACTTTGGCTTCCGTGGCGCCCCAGGAAAACTCCACGTCCGCTTTGACTTTATGCTTGGCCAAATATTGCCGGGTCACGCTGACGAGTTCCGTCGCTATTTTCTTGCCCTCCAGGTCTTTGACAGACTTAATGGTCGAGCCCTCAGGGGCGGCCAGCACCCAGCGCACTTTGCTGGCGGTTTGTTTGGCATATAAAAGTTCGGCCAGGCGCACCACATCGGAAGAATTTTCCAGGATCCAGTCGTTGCCGGTGATGCCGCAGTCTAAGGTGTTGTCCTGGACATAGCGGGACATTTCCTGGGCCCGCAGGAGCACCGGTTCAATTTCATCGTCGTCAATTTGCGGGAAATACGAACGCGAGGAGATCGTCACCTTAAAGCCAGCCCTGGCAAACAGGCCGACAGTGGCTTCCTGTAGACTTCCCTTAGGAAAACCTAGTTTTAGCTTTTTCATAACAGGGGATTATAACGATCGGCCCGGGGAATGTAAAGAGCTATTGTGGCCTAAAACATCCTCCGGGTGCGTGATGGGGGTAATCGTCAAGATCGTCGGGTAAAGGGCGTCAATGCTCCTCTGGGCCAGATCCTGATGCTTGGCAGGCAAAGGCATGCCCCGGCCGTCCCGCTTGATCTGGAGCTCCAGGTTGCCGGCGTCTAAATCGATACCGCCGGTGTTGTCGGGGGCGCGCGCCATGAGCCGCTGCATCGCTAGGTCCTCGTCAACAGTGATTTTTGGCTCAACAAATTTATAGGAGGACACTCCTCCTTCGGATGTTTCTCGTATGGTCACTGCCACAATTTTTTGAAAATCTTGAAAGGCCTTGTAGTCCCCCTCAATAAACCGTTGCAGCCCTCTGTTTTCCGCATGTTTATATTGAAAGGGGTTTTCAATAGCGCGTATCTGAGAGACCCGCATTTGCAATTCGATCTCAGTGAGCCGGCCGAATTTATTTATGGCTTTTAACAGAACCAAGGGGCTGACTTTTACCCCATCGGCTATCGTCACTCTAATCGGCCTAAAAGCGTATGTTGTCTGCTTTTTTTGAATAAATGCTTGCATGAGATGCCTGGCTTGCTCCGATAAAACCATGTGGTCGTCAACCAATTTGTATTTCTTAAGTAATTTAAAAAAACCCTCAGACAATTTCGTCCTGGGCATCGGCTGGCCCGGCTGTAAGCTATAGATCGATGCGTAAAACATCGAGGGATTGTGGACATATTTTTCCACAAATTTTATCATCTCTGCTGAACCTTGCTCCACGCGCACTACATCAGAGAGAAAAAAACGGTGAGGTCCTGATAGCACCCGGTTCCATTCTGCGGACCACATGGCCCCATCGCTGCTTTGGGCAAAGCGTTCACGCAAATCATGCCCACGCCCAAAATCTTTGATCCGTTCTGCGATGTGCGCGGCAGACTTTTGAGGATTGAGCGGCTGATAATTTTCCCTTGCTAAGCTCACAATACGCAAAACGGTCTTCTCCATAACTTCCCTGCGGTGCCGTTTAAATAAAAAATACGATGACGTATGGGCAAACCCGTGGGCAACGGATTTGTCTCTAAATTGTTTTTTAAGTCCAAGGCGTACCCCTATGCCCCAATAATCGTTTAAACGTGATGCTCTCCCATCGCAAGGACGAATGCGCATTGTCCCCATGCAGGTCAAATAAACCACCAAGATCCAGGAGAACCACTTTTCTCTTACCGTCTTCTCCATCGATGACGCCATAATTGCTCATGCGATTGTCCCAATGCAGGACCCCGCGGCTGATCATGCGGGTATTTAATTCAAGCACTTGTTCCAAGAGATCGTCGACGACCGCGGCATGTTTCTCTTTCTTTAACACGCGGTCAAGCGGTTCCACCGCTGTCTGCAGCATTACCCATTCATGGCCGTCCTTAAAGAACACGAAATCCGCCACCAAACCGTCTAAACGTGCCTGGGCTAAACGAACGGATTCTAAAACCCAAAGCTGTTGTTCACTTAATCTTTTTTCATAAACTCCAAGGGCGGGATAATAAAACACTTCGAATTGATGCATTCTCCACCGTTTTAAAAGTTTGCGTTCATATGTGCGGACCGATTCATAAAGCGCCTTGACCGCATCCTCATGTGGGTGATTGGCACGGGCTTCCGCCTTCACCATGGCCAGGTCCCCATGCGGAGTCAAGACCGGGTCTCCTTTTTTTAATCCTGCATTGACAACTTTGGCCAGTAGGGCTGAATCAAAACCGCCGGAAATATATTTACGAGGAATCATTGCGTTGGTCAAGGGATCGACCTCTTCCCTAATATAGTTATAAGCTCCTCTTTTGAAGGCTGCTAGATACTGCTGATAAATCCGCTCATTCCCCCCACTGTCCGCGACTGCCACACCTCTGGTTTTATGACGGTCCACATAAAACTTTCCCAGTATACTTTCTTTTAATCGGATCTTATACCAGGTGGCCAAAATCATGGCCTGGTAAATCTGCCGTAAATTGGCAAAATGTTCGCCTTCGTTGACTTCCTTTTCAATGGCCGGGACAATCAGCTGGCGTACCATGTCGGAGGCCGTGGTATGTTGGGCCTTGGTATTGGTGGTCCCCTTCGGGGACGTTTTGTTGTTGTTAGTAAACGCCAGGTAATCTTCATCTAGCATCACTTTCATGTGTGCGTCCATCACAAAAGCACCCTTGCTATTTTCAAAAATCTCGGCTTTAGACGGTACGATCCAAACTTTATTAAACGTATTGACGGGAACCATGCCCACCCGGTCCCAAAATTTTTTACCCATTTCCCCCTCCGGATACGTCAATGAAGCAACCAATTGCTTGAGGACATAATCCTGGGCCAGCAAATCGCGGCCCATTTCCGTTTCACCGAAACTTTTGGCAATGATGCGGTCTTTTTCGTAAGGCAACAGATTGACCCACATCTCCTCGTCGGGTATGGTCATGGCCGCCAAGAAATACTTCATCAATTTCATGGATTCGGGTTTTAGGGCCTCGCCCTTCAGGCCCGTGTCGCCGGAATCGATCAAAAATTCGAATTTGAGCGGTTCTTTGGGATCAACGATCAGGCCTTTGACCATGACCGGCATGTAGGGTTTGGTTAATTCAAATCGAACACCTGGGGAGGGCAGCACAATCCCTTGGGCCTGGGCCGTAAACCAGGGTAGGCCGTTAAATAGAAAAACCAGCGCCAGCAGGAATTTGATGAGTTTAAACATGAATTTACCTAAAGTATGCCTTAAAAGTAGAATAAAAACAAGCCCTTGTCAAATCTACGGCTATCGATTATAATCCCTCCTTCTATGCTCGATATTCTACGCCACAAAGGTGTGTCCCGCAAAATCCTATGGGGCGTTGCCGTCATCATCATCCTTTCTTTTGGGGTGTTCGGCACCGCGTACCGTATGGACAATGTGGTCAACAGCGCCGGCAGCATTTACGGCCGTTCCGTCTCGCTGCGGGATTTCGAAAAGGCCTACATGGACAGCCACGACCAGGCCATCATCACCTATGGCGATCGGTTTTTCAAAATGGGCCAGATGCTCGACCTGGAACGGGAGGCCTGGACCCGCCTGATCATGCTTAAAGAGGCCAAGAAACAGAACATCACCGTCACCGACCAGGAAGTTGTCGATTACATTGCCTCCATCCCCTTCTTCCAGCAGGCCGGCAAATTTGACCAGCGGGTTTATGAAGGCATTGTGCGCAACCCCTCCATTTTTGGCCGCAAGCCCAAGGATTTTGAAGAAGGGGCCCGCCGATATCTTATCGTCAAAAAACTCCTGGACCAAGCCGCCGGCGAAACTGCCATTACCCCCGAAGAACTCAAAAAAGAATATGTCCTGCGCCACGAAAAAATCAAGTTAGACTATGTGCTCTTCTCGCCGGAAGATTTTAAGAAGGACCTAAACGTCACCGATGAAGAAGCCCAAAAATTCTACAATGACCGTAAAGACAGTTTCCAGGAGCCGCCGATGGTCAATGTGCAGTACGTGCATTTATTCAATCCCGAAAAAGCCGACGACAAACAAAAACAAGACATCAAAAAGATCGCCATCGACATTGCCCATGAGCTGACGCCGAAGGCGGATTTCGCTGCGGTGGCCCAAAAGCACAATCAAACCGTCAAGGACAGCGGGTTCTTCACCCAGGAGCAACCCCTGCTCACCTTTGCCTGGTCGCCGGAATTTGTGGATAAAATCTTCGCCATGAAAGTGGGTGAAACCAGCAGCCCGCAGGAAAGCCCCGACGGCTGGCAGATCATCAAGATCAAAGAAAAAAAGGAAGCCCTGGTGCCTCCTTATGCGCAGATCACAGCCAAAGTCAAAGCTGCCCTGATCACCCAAAAAGCATTTGACGCCGCCACGGCCAAGGCCGAAGAAGCGCAAAAAACCATTCAGGAGCAGGTGAAGACCAAAGATTTTAAAAGTGTGGTCGAAGGCATGGGTTTGAAATTGGAAGAGACCACGCCCTTTAGCCGAGGGGAGTACATCAATGCCCCGGGACTCATTGCCGAGTTTCAGCAAGAAAGCATGAACATCAACCAAACCCGCCCCTTGAGCGGCGTGGTGCCGACGTCTCAGGGACCGGTCATTCTCTATTTAAGCTCGACGGAAGTGGTGGACGACAAGAAATTTGAAGAAGACAAGACAGATTTTGAACAGATGATGCTCGCCCAGCGGCGCAACCAGGCCATTTCCACGTTTGTCAACAAGACCAAGTTTGAAGCCAAGTTAAAGACCGACCTCAAGAACAAAATCCGCTACCGTTAATCCTTCTGGCTGGACCTAAAGAACTTCTCAAAATTCCCCGGGAAATCGTGCTTTTCGCTGCGGATGATGCCCTGCTCGTCGACAAAATACAGTGTGGGCACGCCGATTAATGCGTAGTCTTCCTGCAGGCTGGCGTTGGGATCCAGAAACGAATCCAAATTAAAGGTATTGAATTCCAGGTAGGCCTTGACGTCGTTGCGGGATTCTCCCATGTCGACCAAAATGATCGAGACTCCGTCGTGCTTGAGCGCCTCGACGCTGTTGTTTAAACTGGTCAAGGCCGTGTGGCAATGCGGGCACCAGGTGGCCCAAAAAAACAGAATGGCTTTTTTGCCGGCCCGGGCCTCTGACAATGTCTTCATTCCGTTGTAGACCGTGTCTAAAGTGAAGTCCGGGGCTGGTTTGTCGATTAAGCCCTGGGTCCTGGTGGGTACCTGGGCAGAAGCCAATGCCAGGGCCGGGTTGATTAAACATAAACCTACTATGAGCGTCCACGCCTTTAACATACACTTTCCTTGATCCATTTTAAGTAATCCTTACTGCCGCCGATGATCGGCAAGGCGATAATTTCCGGGGTTTCGTAACTGTGCAGGGTTTTGACCACGGTGATGATGCGGCTAAGCACATTCTTTTGGGTCTTTAAGACCAGCATCGTCTCTTTGCCATGGTCAATTTTTCCTTCCCACCAAAACCGGGACTCCACCCTGCCAATGAGGTTGGCGCAGGCAATGAGTTTTTTCTCAAGCAGGCCTTGGGCAATGGCCTGCGCCTGTTTTCTGTCTTTGCACGTCACTAAAACAATAATGGCATTGGTCATAAGAGCATCATCACCGAAATCATCCGCCCGGCCTTCGGGCCGTCCCGGCGGTAGGAAAAATACCCTTTGCCGCAGGAGGTGCATTGGCCGCTGGTGCCGATGTTTTCTGGCAACACACCCGCGGCGATCAATTGTCTGCGGTTAGCGGACGTCACGTCGAAAAACAGATGCCCGTCGCGTTCGCTCACATCTTCAGAGAAATAGGCCCTAAATTCGGGGCCGACTTCGTAACAGCAGGCCCCAATCGCGGGCCCTAAAAATATGTGTAGATTATAACACTGGCTGCCAAATTTGTCGTGCATTGTTTTGAGGGTTTTGGCGGTAATTTGACGTTGGGTGCCCTTCCATCCGGCGTGGACCAGGCCAATGGCTTTCTTTAACGGGTCAAAAATAAACACCGGCAGGCAATCGGCGGTACGGATGGCAATGGGAAGATTGGGCTGATTAGTGATAAAGGCGTCAGCTTCGGGGGCGGTGCTGCAATCGGACGGTGCACCCTGGGCCGACACCACGGTGTCCCCGTGGACTTGGGCCCGCCAAAACACCTGCGGGATGTCACGGCCAGTCTTAGTTTGGAGATAGGCCTGCTGGGCTTGGGTTAAGGGGACCTCAAAATCCTGCGGTGTAAAATCTACACCGTCGTCGCTGGTCACGGCCAGGACTTGATCAGGAGGGAACATCAATGACCGTGCCCTGCTTAGAGGCACCGCTGTGACCGGTAGGCAAATCCGCAGACAAATGGCCTTTTTTATAATCTTCGATGTGTCGGATCTTGATGTCGAGCTGTTTAAAATTTTTCTCCTGGATGTCCTGATACATTTGGTTCATTTTGGCCAACGCCTCCCCCATGCCCTCGAAACGAATTTTAAAGGTGCCGTAGAGTTTGGCAAATTGGTCGATCAAGCCGATAATTTGCTTTAAATCTTTCTCATAACGGAAATTCTCATAGGCCTGGCGCACGACGCTGAGCATGGCATAGAGCGTAAACGGCGAGCACAACACCACTTTTTGTTTGAGCGCCACGTCCATTAAGTCCGGCATTTTCTCCTGAATCAGGCAAAACACCTGCTCGTTGGGGATAAACAACATCACAAAGTCCAAAGTATTGTCAGAGGGGTTGATGTAGTCCCGGTTTTGGATCTCTTTGATGCGCTCTTTGACGTTGCGGATAAATTCTTTTTGGAAAAACTCCTTTTGCTCGACGATCTCGGCATTGACCATCTGCAGGTAATTGTCCAGCGGGAATTTGACGTCCATGTTGATTTTGTGGCCGTTGGGCAGCAAAAATGTGTAGTCGGGCTTGGTCAGGGAAATATTGGTGTCCTGCTTGAGGTAGTTGATGTTTTCGATCAAGCCGGCATATTGGATGATGTCCTCGGCCATGCGCTCGCCCCACTGACCGCGCAATTTCACGTTGCCTAGAATATTGTTTAAACGATTGGTGGTTTCCTGGAGTTTAACGGTGGCACCGGAGGCGTTCTTGAGTTCATTCTCCAAATTGCCATACGTGCGGTTGCGGTCTTCCTCCATCTGCCGCAAGAGCTGCTGGTATTTGTCCAGCTGCTCTTTAAGGCCGTCGACGGTGCTCTCCACTGCCTGCTTGCGCATTTCCAGTTCATTGATGGCTTGGACTTGATTGGTTTCGAATTGCTGGCGGGCGGTGCGTAGGATCTCCGTCTGCATGTACTGCAGCATTTTAAAGAACGCCACCATAAACAGGGCGCAGAACACCACAATTCCCAGGGCTATCCAGATCATAATAGGGACATTATACAAGATGAATTATTTTATGCAAGCGACGCCGGGGGTCAGCGCAGCCTTGAAACCGCTTGAGCGCTAACCAAGGGAAGGCGCCGCAAAACGGACCAAACCGCCATTTTGGTCGTAAAATAAATACACCCGTTGCGGGCTTTTGGATTGGATGGCGTAGCGGTATAGGCATTGCTTCACAGTTTTCCCTTCGGATTCAGCGGTTGTACAAAATACCGGCGGCCCGAATTTTTCGACCACATCTTTCTCAGTTTTGTATTTGGAAATGCCCCCGGATTTAATGGCAACCAAAAGTTCATCGAATTTGCCGTCGACCGATGCCACATACTTATGCTGGGCATCTTTGTCGTCCCCGAAATCCTTCAATACCAAGGCCTGGTCCAGGTGCGGCAGCATCTTCATTTGCATGCAGCCACTGGCGGAAAGACTCAAGATCAAGAGAAGTATGGTGCGGGCCATGTCCCTATTTATTGATCCTTAATTTTTCTTCCTGCAGTTTATCCAATGTTACCGCAATTTCGCGCTGGCGTCGCTGGATTTCTTTCAAACGCACGCCATAGTCCTTGAGCATCTCCGGCTCGCGGCCAAAGGCCTCGCTTAAAAAACGCGACTTCACGTAACTTTCGGTCTCCAGGTCCTGTTGTTCTTTTTCCAGGGCCTTGATTTCCTTCTTGACCGCTTCCAGCCGCGCCACCGCCTCTTTATGCTTGCGTTGGGCCTCCTGCACATGCGATGGGACCTCGTCGGCCTTACGTTTGGCCCCGTTTCCTCCGCCCTGGGCCATCGCTGCTTTTGCCATGTCCTTCTTCTGCTCTGTTTCAATGCCGGCCTTCTTGTCCATATAGTACTCCAGGCCACCATGGAAATGTTTGACTTGGCCGGGAGTCACTTCCACCAGATGGTTGGCAATTTCTTTCACAAAAAACAAGTCATGGCTGATAAAACACAACGTGCCGCGGTAGTTTTGAAAACAGCTGGTCAAGGCCTCCACCCCGTCGATGTCCAAATGGGTGGTGGGCTCGTCCAGGCAAATGAAATTGGGGGGATTGATCAGCAGCTTGGCCAGGATCAAGCGGCTTTTCTCGCCGCCGGAGAGCACCCGCACCGGTTTAAACACATCGTCGCCGCGAAAGTTAAAGACCCCCAGCAACGTGCGGGCCTGGGCCTGCGGCACACTGCGGTCGGTGGCGGAAAGCAATTCTTCAAACGCCGTCTTGGTCGGGTTAAGCACATCCAGGCGGGTCTGAGAAAAATATCCCAAAGTGACCTGATGCCCCACTTTGCGGACCCCGGAATCAAACGGCAAAACCCCGGCGATCATTTTGAGCAAAGTGGATTTACCGGCGCCATTGGGACCCACCAGGCAGAGTTTTTGGCCCTTGATGATTTCGAAATCCAGGTCTTTGTACACTTGTTTGTCCGGATATGATTTATTGACTTTGCTGAGCGTCAAAACGGTATACCCGCTTTCGATGGTCGGCGGGAATTCGAAATCGCGGATGGAATGCTTTTCTTGCGGCAGAACTATTTCGTCCAGCTTTTCCAGCATTTTGCGTTTGTTGCGCACGGCAGAGGCGCGGTTGGGCTGGGCATGGAAACGTTCCGTAAAACGCTCCAACTGCTGGCGCTTGGCATCGACCACCTTTTGCTGTTTTTCCAAAGTCCGAAAACGAATGTCTTTGGCCTCTTGATACGCCTCGTAATTGCCTTTGACCTTGGTCATCCTAGCGTCTTCCAGAATGATGGTGTAATTGGTCACATCATTTAGAAAAATCTTGTCATGCGAAATGATGATGAAGGTCCCTCGATAGCCGGAGAGATAATTTTTCAGCCAAATGGTCGCTTCCAGGTCCAGGTAATTGGTGGGCTCGTCCAAGAGGAGCAAGTCATATTGGTAGGTCAAGAGTTTGGCCAGCTGGGTGCGCATCTGCCATCCGCCGGAGAGTTGGGCGACGGGTTTATGAAACTCTGCCTCTTTAAATCCCAAACCGGAGAGGATTTTTTCGGCCTTGTGTTCCAGTTCATAAATCCCTTTTTGCTCGAGCAGTTCCAACACATCGCCATACCTAGGGCTGTCGGCTTTGTGTTCCTCCTCCAGCGCGTGTTTCTCAGCGAGCAGGGCTTTGATTTCAGTGTCGCCGGAGGTGATTTCTTCCATGACGGTGCGGTCACTGGCATAGCTGGCTTCCTGGGCCATGTGGCCGATATTGAGACCCTTTTGGATGTTGACACTGCCGGAGGTGGGTTCCATTTGGCCCAAAATGATTTGGAACAAGGTGGTCTTGCCGGCCCCGTTGGGGCCGGTCAAACCGATGCGCTCGCCTGGAAAAATGCTCAGCGACACATTGTCTAGCAGCATGCGCTGGTCGAAGTTTTTGGAAAGATTGGACACCGTGATCATACGTCTGTCTTTTTAAGTTCCCGCCATTGGCCTAATTTTAAATCCCCTAACTGCAATTTTCCGACGGCCAGCCGTTTTAAATACACCACCCGGTGGCCGACGGACTGAAACATCATGCGCACCTGCCGTTTGCGGCCTTCCTGGATGGTGATGGTGGCCTGGGTTTCTGTTCCATTATAATGCACATCAAAGATTCGGCAAGGGAGGGTTTGTTCTCCTCTTAAGGCAATCCCCGCCTCCAGCTTTTTTTCTTCCGCATCTTTTAACTGCCCTTCCATGCGCGCCAGGTATGTTTTATCCAGATGAAATTTGGGATGCATGATTTCCTGGGCCCAGGTCCCGTCATTGGTAAAAAGCAGTAGCCCCTCGGTCTCGCGGTCCAGCCGCCCCACCGGCGAGAGGTGATGCAAATTTTTGGGCAATAATTCCATGACCGTTTTTTCGGCATGCGGGTCATCCTTGGTGGTGGTGTATCCGGCCGGTTTGTGCAGCATCAGATACGTGTATTGTTTGGTTTCCACCGGGCAATTGTCGACGGTGACGTGCTCGGTGCCGATGACATCGGTGGATGGCTCCCGCACCACGCAGCCGTTGACTTTAACACGGCCGGCCTTGATAATGTCCATCGCTTCGCGACGGGAAGATACTCCATTATGGGATAAGAACACCTGGAGACGCATATTACGGGTGGGTGGCCCTTTGGCGCAGGGTTTCGTAAATGACGATGGCGGCCGTGACCGAAACGTTCAAAGAATCGGCGCTGCCTTTCATGGGGATTTTGACTTTCAGGTCACAACGCTGTTGCCAAAAATCGCTTAAGCCCTTGTCTTCCGTGCCCAAAACAAGCGCGATAGGGCCTTTGAGGTTCGCCTGAGTATAGGCATCAATCGCTTCTGGAAAAGTTCCCACCCTTGTGATCTTCTTTGTCCTTAAGAATGCGGCGATCGACGCATTGGTGCCCACCCCAATGGGGACGGTAAAGACCGCGCCGGTGCTAGCACGAATGACATTGGGGTTATACACATCCGTTTTGGGATCGCCAATGAGCAAGGCATCCACGCCGGCGGCATCGCAGGTGCGCAAGATCGCGCCCAGGTTGCCGGGTTTTTCCAGGGACTCGAGCACCACCACGAGAGGATTGGATCGAAATTTCAATTCTTCCGGGCTTTTGACTTTGACCCGGGCCACAGCGACTAATCCTTCCTCGTTTTGGCCATAGGCTAATTTTGCCAGTACGGCCGCGGTGACCTCAATCGCTTTGGCCCCACGATGAAACAGGCCCTTGGAGATCGGCAGCTCTCGATAAAATATGTATTCAAGCTCTACCCCGGCATCCAGGGCCCGGCGCACCTGCCGTTCGCCATCGATAAGAGTCAGCCCTGTAATCCTGCGGGCCTTAGGATCACGCAAAGCTACGGCGGCCTTGATCATGGAGTTTTGAATACTAGTGATTTTCATAGTGGAAAAATGGGGCCAGCCCCCTATTTTTCTATAGCATATCTACAAAAAATAGGGGGCTGGCCCTATTTTTCCCTTAATTCCTTCAGTACCGGCGCATTCAAAGTGAATGCTTGAGTCTGCCATGAGCGAGTCATTTCCTTTTTATGTTTAGGCCAAAAATCTTTCCAGCGGTTCCAGCCGGTGACCGGGCCTGGGCGGTTGACCCAAGGAGGGTTCGGGTAATAGCTATAAATCCCATCGGGAAACATAAAATGCTTGATGGCCTTGTAGGTCCAGTAATTCCAATGAAAGCCAAAGTCATCAAAACACGCGACCAGATCCCTTAAATAAATATCCTCGTGGCCGTGCCCTTTCCGAAAATTGACCCCGAACTCACCAACGTGCACAGGGCGCTCACGCTCTTTGGCCAAATCATAATACCCCTGCAGGCGCCCGCGCATAGCCGTCTTTCCCCATGTCCCCGCCTTTGATCGCAGCGGATAACGCAGATGAGGCACAAAATTAAACGTGTATTCCAAAGGCTCGTAAAAATGCATGCTGTAAACCCAATTGTCATCCTTGAATTCATCCAATGGGGCAATGTCCTGAGCCCAGCGGTTGCCCTCGATAAATAACATATGCTTTTTATCGCTGTTGCGTATGGCTTTGATAGTTTGCCGGTAAAATTGATTTAAAACAGCGGTGTCATCCAACACCGGCTCATTGAGCACATCGTATCCTGCCACTGTCGGTTCGTCTTTATACCGGTCCGCCAAAAATTCCCATAGCTCATAAACCCGTCGACGATTGCTCATTTTGGTCCACAAGGCAGCTTCTCCCAAACTGTCCGAATGCCAATCATTGTTCTGGGCCCCCGGCGCTGCATGCAAATCCAGAATGACGTACACACCGCAGCTTTTCGCCCAGCGTATAGCTTGATCAAGGTATTCGGCATGGCCTTGCGCTACTCGATAATGAAAAGGCAATCGCACACAATTAAACCCCCACTGCGCCACCTGCCGCATGTCGGATGCCTGGATAAAATTACCCCGAAAAGAACGTTCCAATGCGGCTAGAGCTGTCTTCCCTAAAGTCTTAGCGAACTCACTCTTCATCAACTGCTCTGGCCGATTAGGGGCATGCATGAAGTACGCCTCCATCATCAACCAGCCGCCGAAATTGACGCCCCGCAGGCGCACGGCTTTATTCTTACCGTCGACAATGTTGCCGCCCTGTGTCCTTAAGAAAGTCGTGGTCATAATAAATGATGGGCAACCAGGAATTGCTTTACGCCGGCCGCAGTTTTAGGATCGTTTAAAATCTGGATCTCATTATGCCCGCCGCTGGAGGTCAAGAACTCCTTCGGCTCCGCCGCAGCTTCGAACAAACGCTGCCCCATGACATACGGGATGGTCTGGTCCTCGGGGCTGTGGATGATGAGTTTGGGAATTGTCAAATCCCTCACTTTGCTTAGCGAATCAAACCTAAGATGTAAAATAAACGACGGCAGATAGGGGTAAAAATGCCGGGCGGCTTCGCGGGCGGACGTGATGGAAGAATCAATGATCAGGCCTGCCAATGGCCGATGAGCGGCGAGATCCACCGCCACGACCCCCCCTAAGGACGTCCCGTAAGCGATGACGCGATGCGCATCAATGTCGGTCCGGGTTTTTAAATAGTCATACACGGCCTGGGCATCCAAATACACGCCTGGTTCGCTGGGATGGCCGTGGCTGTTGCCGTATCCGCGGTAATCAAAAATCAAAACGTTTAAACCCAAATCGCGAAAAAATTTTACTTTCAGGAGCCGGTCCCCCATGTTGCCGGCATTGCCATGCGCATAAATGAGGGTGAATTTGGCTCCGGGGTTTTTCAAAAGCCAAGCATTGATCTTTATCCCATCGGAGGTGGTCACATACAGGTCCTCATACGGCAGGCGCATCTGGGCGGGGGTGATGTTGATTTCTTTGTTGGGAAAGAATACACCGGTGGCTTCCAGATACCGCACCAGAATTACCAGGCCAATGGCCGCACAAATAATAAGCAGGGCAAAAACGATCATGGGACGCATAGTCAATGCTGTCGCATCGGAATGAGGGAAACCATCAAGCGGATTGCTTTGATCACATCTTCCATACGGCAGGGCTTGGTCAAATAATGGTCGGCTTCCAGACGGAGGCCTTTGTTGATGTTTTCCATCTCCCCCAGGGCGGACACAATGATGACCGGCTGCCATTTCTTGGACGGCGGGTGTGTGCGCAATTGTTTGAGCACCTCCCACCCATCCATTTTGGGCATAGTGACGTCCAACACAATGACGTCGGGCTCCTGGGCATTGATTTTGTCCCACGCCTCTTGTCCGTCGCAGGCGGTGATGACAGAATATCCTGCGGTGGCAATTTGCTTGGCCATGATTTCTAAAATGCTTTGCTCGTCATCAGCTAACAGAACCTTGATGGCCACGGCGTGTCCTTATCGGGCGGAGGAATAATTTTTGATCTGGTAACGGATTTCCAGGCCGGGCATCGGGATGCGGTCAATCACCACCCCGCCCTTGGCAAAAAATTCCTCAGCCATGGTGTCATGAAAATCGGAAAAAATCACCACCCGCTGGACTCCGGCGGTGATCAAGGCCTTGGAACAGGTGGTGCACGGCATATTGGTGATGTACGCCGTTGCGCCTTCCACCGCATGTCCCCGGCGGGCTGCCTGGATGAGGGCGTTCATTTCGGCATGCACGGTGCGCACGCAATGGTTGTCCACAATGAGGCAACCGGCCTCGTCGCAATGGTCGTCACCAGGGATGGACCCATTGTAGCCGGTGGCGATGACATTTTTGGTGTTGACCAAAACACATCCGCAATGCAGGCGCGGGCAGGTCGCCCGCTCGGAAGCCAGCATCGCCAATTTCAAAAAATATTCGTCCCAATCCGGCCGTTTATGCACTGTTGTCCTCCGTTAAAATACCCATCATCTTAGCAAAACATTCTCGCTTCGGCAACAGGCTTGCCACCAAATGGCCTTCCTCGAGAAAATCAAAAAAATAGCCGGGATGGATCAGGAGGTGGTGCTGTGTCAAAAGCTCCAAGACATATTGGTCTTCATCGATGCCGGGCAGGCAGAGCACCGCGTACCAGCCGCCTTCCACCGTGAGCACCTTGACCGGCCCTTGCCTAAGCAACTGCAAATTCCCCCGCACCCGTTCCAGGAGCTGAGCGTTGATGGCAGGTGCCAGGGCCAACCATGCGGGCAACGCATTCTGGGCCGGAATGTTGACGGATAAAAAAGTGTCGGCAATGATTTCCAGTCGTCCCAATGCTTCCTGAACAAGCATCGGCGGGCCGCTGGCCAATATCCATCCCAATTTCATTTGCGGCAGACCTGCGCTTTTGGACAATCCCCCCAAAACAAAGGTCAGCACTTCGGCATTGTTTTTTAAGCTCGCAGCATCGACCACTCCCTGCACCGGTAAAGCATAATCCCAAAACACCTCGTCGGATATGATCGACAGGCGATGCTTGGCGCATAAACGGTTTAACTGCTGCAATTCGTGTTTTTTAACATAGGAGCCGGTAGGATTATTCGGGTTAACCAATATAATGGCCCGGGTATTTGAATCGATTAAGGATGCCAAGGCTTCAACATCAATGGCCCATTGATCGCCGCTGTAGCGCAGCGGATAATATCCATAAGTTGCGTCGCTCAGTTCCAATAAAAATTGAAATAAGGGATAACAAGGGCGGGGAAGCAAGACTTTTTCTCCGGGGTTGAGCAACAGCCGAAACAAAAAAGTGTAGGCCTCCGAGGTGCTGGAGGTGAGCACCATACGGTCCGTCGGGATCCCACAAAACCGGGCCACGGCCTGTCGCGCCGAGGCCATCCCGTTAGGGTCAGGCAGGTAATCCAAATTTTTGGGGTCAGAGAGTGTTTGCAGGATGGCGCCCGGATACTCAAACCCGCAGCGCATGGGGTTGGATTCTGTCACATCGACGATCGGTGTGCCGCGTGATTTTAAATCCTCGATGGCGCGGGTGAGGGCATTGGGTTCTTGGTTCCAATTGGTGCGTCGAGAAAACGACATGGGCATCTACGGCGGGGAAGGTTTGCTTTGATTGTATTTCGCCAGCAACTCGTCGTACGCGCTTTTGGCCACCCATTGGATGTCTTCGCGCTTTTTTTTGAGCTCCTCATTGTTGCGGCGCAGTTCTGCCAAATCATTGGTCATTTGCTTGAGTGTGGCTTCCAGACTCTTCGCCTGGGTGAGGGTCACCCGCTTTTCCTCCATCTGGGCCTCATACTTGATTTTTAGTTCCTGCAGGTCACGCTCGGTGCGCAGCCGGCCCGAGTGCTCTACCTCCAGGTCTTTCTCGGTGCGCACGATCTGCTCCTTGAAATCTCTTTCATGCGTCTTGGCTTTATCAAGGTTGACCTGTTCTTTTTCCCGCCAGCTTTTTTCCAAGGCCAGCCGCTCCAGCAAGTCTTTGTTCTCCGCCTGCTTGGCCTGCAGATCCTGGATGATTTTCCGTTCCTCGACTTTCACTTTCTCCAGGTCCGCCAAAAGGGCTTGGTTGTGCTTTTCCCATCGCCGGGCAATCTCCTCCCAATTTTTCTCCGGCGATACCGGAGCTTCCGCCGCCAAACGGCCTTGTTCGCGGCGCTTCTTTTTCTTGTGGGACTCCTCCGGTAACGAATAAATCATGTAGGCTACGGCTAAGATGACGCCCAGGCAAGCTAGAATGATCCAAAACATACAATTATCTCCCGCCCAAATTTTGTCGGCTTTGCGCGCTCTGCACATGCTGCACGCTTCGCAGGTTCTGTTGCGCTGGGCCGAAATTCGGGGCCAGCTGCACCGCCGTTTGGAAACATGACCTTGCGGTTGCCACGTCCCCGCTTTTTAAAAATGCCACGCCCAGGTTGTTCCAAATCACGGAATCAGCGGGGTCAATGCCAAGCGCCAGCCGGTATTTGTCAATGGCGCCCTGCAGATTGCCGGTATCCTCCAAACTATGGGCCCAATCAAAGAGAATGCCCTTCTTGAAACCATTGTAAAAATGCCGCGGCCGGCTGCCACGTGCCCTGCGCAAATAGCTGTCCATGATGTCATAGGCCCTCGCAAAATGAGCATCTGCCTTAGAATATTCTTTTTGAAAATAATAGGCCTTGGCCAGCAACAAATGCCCCCGTCCGAAATTCGGCTCAAAGGTCAGCATCCTCTCAAACAGCACCACCTCATTGCGCCAAAATTTGGTTTGTCCATAGGCGAGGAACGCGCAGAGGCCGGTGGCCAGGGCGAACACCAACACGGCCTTGTGTTTAAACACGCGTTCAAGAAAGCTTACCAGGATGATCATGATCCCCGCCATGGGCAGATACAAAAAATGCTCGGCCGTCAGAATGAAGGAGTACTCGTTAACCAGCGGCACCACATTGAGCACCGGCAGCAAAGCCAAAAGAAACCAGCAGGCCCCAAACCGCACGATTTCACCAGAACGCGCCACCAGGATCCCCAGCCCGGCCACGCCCAGCCACCACCACCCCTGAATGGCCAACATGTCGGCGGACCGGTAATAATGCAGGTCCACTGGGACGCACAAGACCCATAGATAGGAAAACAAAGTCTTGGCAATGGACCATAATCGCAACAGGAGTTCGGGAATGGAGGCAAAAATCCCGGCGGTGAGGGAGCTTCCTCCCGTCACCAGCGAACGCAGCATCAAAAAATCAAACATGAGCAAGAAAAACCAAAACCAACTTCCCCAGGCCGGTATTTTGCGGTGACGATCGATCAGCACAATGAGCGGCAGCAACAGCACTGCCTGTTCCTTGGTGAGCAAGGCCAAAATAAAAAGACCAAGACTCAAGGCGATGTGGCCACGCAAATAGGCAACCAGGGTCGCCAAGCCAAATGTGGCCATGAGTAAATTGGAAATGCCCGCAACGCAGGCCACCGCTTCCACCTGGACGGGGTGAACGATAAACAACACCGCCGCTGCCCAGGATAAAAATGCACTAAATCCTATGAGCCCCAAAAACCGCCACAATAAAATGCCATTGAGGCCGTGCAGCAGAATGTTGACCAAATGCCAGCCCCGAGGGTCGAAGCCGAAAAGGCGGTACTCCAGACGGTACACCAGTTCCAATATCGGACGGTAGTAGGCATTGATACCGCTCGCCGAGGACACCGCCCCGCCACCAAAAATTTGGCCCCAATCATCCAAACGGCTAATGTTGGGATTTAGCTGGATGAATACGATGTCATCGTGGACAAACGGGTGGTTGAGGGTACTGGCATAGATGAGAACGGAAAGGAAAAGAAACGCGGCAATCCTCACGATCATCCGCGTTCCCACTCCTTTTTCTTTTGAACCAGGTAGGCCTTGATTTTCTCAAACTCGGCATCGATGGACTTTAAGACGTCCGGCATTCCCGACGTGGAATTGGACTTTGCCAGTTGTTCCAATTGCAGGCAAGCCGCATGCATGACTTTGGCGGAGATATTCCCCGACGCCCCTTTGATGGAGTGGGCCAATTCCTTGATTTTGGTGATGTCCCCGGCGGAGATTGCCCCGGCCAAGGCCTGTCGTTTTTTGACAAAATCGTCTTCGAAAATTTGCAGCAATTCCAGGAACAGCTCTTTGTCGTCCTGGACCCGCTCCATGGCGTCGGGCAAATCTATGACTGATTCATCCATTTTATCTCCTTAAAATAGGGGGCTGGCCCCTATTTTGGTTGTCCCTACTTATTCCAATTGCTTCTTCACCAGCCCGACGATTTCTTCAAACAGCGCGCTGCGGTTGATGGGTTTGGACACGTATCCGTCCATCCCGGCGGCCAAGTACTTCTCCCGGTCGCCGGTCATGGCATTGGCGGTCATGGCAATGATCGGCATGTGCATGCCGGTCTGCTTTTCTTCCCGGCGAATGGCCTGCGTGGCCTCAATGCCGGTCAATTCCGGCATCTGATCGTCCATGAGCACCACATCGAAACTTTGCTTAGTGAGCGCATCCAAAACTTCTTTGCCATTGGCCACCGCGTGCACGGTCCAGCCGAATTTTTCCAAGGTCTTTAAGGCGATGCGCTGATTGACCATGTTGTCTTCCGCCAGCAAAATGCGCAAATGCTTGATGGCAGCGGGAAGGGCGCCGACCCCCCCCTCGTGGCTGCTTTGGCCGGCATGTTTTTTAAGCAGCTCGCCATCCACGCCGAAAATGATCGAAAACGAAAACGTGCTGCCCTGTCCGTCGACACTGGTGACTGAGAGTGTGCCCTTCATCATTTCCACCAATTTTTTGCAAATGGCAAGCCCCAAGCCGGTGCCGCCAAACCGGCGGGCCGTGGTGTTGTGGGCCTCGGTGAATACGTCAAAAATGGTGGCCAAATTCTTGGGCGGAATGCCGATGCCCTGATCGACCACATCAAATTTGATGATGCAGTCCTTGGCGGTAAACGATTCGACCTTGACTTTCACCTGCACCTGACCTTTGTGCGTGAACTTGACGGCATTATTGATGATGTTAATAAGCACCTGCCGCAGCCGCACCGGGTCGCCGATCATCAGGCGCGGGATTTTCGGGTCAATCTCCCAAACCACGTCGATATTTTTGTGGCGGGCGATCACCATCAGGGCCTTGCACACGTTCTTGACAATGTCCGCCACATTGATTTCCACTTCCTCGATGACCACCTTGCCGGCCTGGGCCCGGGACAGATCAAGGATATCGTTGATCAAACTGAGTAAATTGTCAGCCGCATCTTTGGCCACTTTCAGATTGTCCCGCTGCTCGTCGGTCAGTTCGGTGTCAAGGGTCAGCTCCAACATCCCGATCACCGCATTCATCGGGGTGCGGACTTCGTGGGACATTTTGGCCAGAAAAACACTTTTGGAGGTATTGGCTTCTTCAGCGGCCAGTTTGGCCTGCACCAGCTGTTCCTCGACTAGTTTTTGGCGGGACAGGTCCCGCAAAATGGCAATCGCCCCCATGATGTGGCCCTTATTGTCTTTAAGAACGGTGATGGAGGCATTGACATCCAGCAGCCGGCCGTCCTTGCGGACGACTTTGGTGTCTAAGTCGGACAGCCAACCGGTCTTGCGGATATTGAGGGCGCGCATGCGCTCCCACTCTTTGATGGGGTATAACTCGTGGACCGGTTTGTTGAACAAGTCTGTTTTGTCCATGCCTAAAAGTTTCTCAGCCATGGGGTTCCAGGCCATGATCCGCTCTTCTTTGTCGGTGACGGTGATGGCCTCGGGGGAATGCTCAAAGATAATGCGGAAAATTTCCTTGGACTCAACCAGCGCCTGCTGTAGGTATGACTGGTCGTTGCTCATAGCCCCCTTTTGCCCAGTTTAATATTCTTGATGATAGCCAGCACGTTTAGAATGCCGATGACCACGGCCAGAGAAATCAGAGACATTTTGACCACCTGCACCCAATTGCTGGAAAATTCCGGCGGCAGCAGACTGCGCAGGATGAGGGAAATGAGGAACAGGGCAGCCAGGACGGAGAAGCCGGAAATGACAAACAAGAATATGGCAAACAGGCAGGAAATCCCGACCACGAACAGGTTGTATTTGAGCAAATTGCCCTGGGCCATTTTACTGGCGGCTAAACCGATGCGCTCCATAACAAATTAGTACTTCTTTTTGACCTCGTCGATGGTTTTCTGCGCCGCCACGACGCGGTCTTTAGCAAACGGGTGGGTGCGTAAAAACACCAGCCCCCCTTTGCCCCCCTTGTCTTGCGCCTGCAGCAGCGTCAATATTTGTATCATACCATTGACATCATAGCCCGACAAATGGAGATATTTAATTCCTAAACGGTCGGCCTCGTATTCATCCTGCCGTCCGTACGACGAGGAGGCCAACGTCATCAACCCGTCCGCGCCCATGCCAGCCACGTTTCCCAGCCCAGGGGCCTTGAGGGCCAATAGGTTGACAACCACATTCCTGGCCACGTTATATCCTAGGGCGGCCTGAAATTTCTTGACCACATGCTTGGCGGCGCTGTGGCCAATCTCATGGCCTAGGACCGCGGCGATTTGATCGTCGGTATTTAACTGGCGGAACAGGCCGGTGTAAAAATAAATGTGCCCGCCGGGCACCGTGAAGGCATTGATCTCATCGCTTTCGATCAGGTTAAATTGGTACTCGATATCCTGGCGGTCGGACACCCGCGCCACCTTTTGGCCGATGCGCTCCAGGCGGGCGGCTTCGTCCGTGCCTTTGAGGATTTTATGTTTTTTGGAGAGTTCCCCGTGGATTTGATGCCCCGCCGACACTTCCTGGGACGTGGAAATAAAAATCACTTCATTGCGCCCGGTAGCGGAGTTATACGTGGCGCAGCCGGCGGCCACCAACAGCAGCCCGCATGTGAGCATCCATTTAGCGTTCAAACTTGACCACATTCTGCCACCAGGCATGGCTGTCCCATCGGCGGGCCTGCGCCCACAATTGCTTGGCCGTCGGTGTTTTTAAATGCGCCGGGGCGCGGTTAAAAAATGTCCGCGCCATCGGGTACCCATTGTCCACATATTCTTTGGCTTGCACCAGACATTCTAAGATGTCGGCGTCGCGCACCACCCGGCTAAGCTGCGATTTCTGGCCATCGTAGTCATCCCGCAGGTGCTTAAGGTCGGCGGCAACTTTTTTATCCAGCCGGACCATCTGGTCGAAAAACACCTTTTGCTCGGCGAGGCGGAACTCAATGTAGTAATGCCCCATCTTGTGCAGGTCATTGATGCGGGCTTCGTGGATGTCGTTAAAGAGGGCCATGACCGCGGCCTTGTACGGGTCCACCCCTTCGTGGTGGGCCACATAAAAAGCAATCACCGCGCACCGAAAACAATGCTCGGCCACGGTCTCGGGATTTTCAATGCCCGCCACCCACCAGCCACTGCGCTTGACGCGTTTGAGCAGGCCGGCCTCGGCAAAAAAATTAAGGGCGTTGACGTGTGATTTCCCAGCAGAGGATCGACGCGGCGTGCGCGACATTGAGCGACATCCTTTCGTATTTCATAGGGATCATGACTTCGCAATCCAACTTTTTACGCACAACTTCACGGACCCCTTTGTCTTCGGAACCCAAAACCAGGCCCATGGGAAATTGGAACCGCACGCCGGTCAGCGGCGCACCAGCTTTGGTGACCGTGCCGGCGATCCAGAACCCGTTTTCTTTGGCCTTGGTGATGGCATTGGCCAGATTGCTGACGATGGCAATGGACAAATTATTTTCTCCGCCGCAGGCAACCCGAAGCACCGCTTCCGTCACCTCCACGGAATCATGGGTGGGCAGAACGATGGCAAAATTCCCCAGGGCCCCAGCGGTGCGGATGATCCCCCCCAGGTTTTGCGGATCCGTCAAATTGTCCAAAAAAATCACGACCAGTTTTTTTTCCCGGGCGGTTTCCAAAAGTTCAAAAAAATCCGCATACGCAAACTCATCCACATCGGCCATGATTCCCTGGGTGTTGACATTGCGGGCCAATTTCTGGATCTGGCTGTAGGGCACCCTGGACACCGGGATTCGATGCTGCTTGGCCTTGGTAAAAATATAGGCGGATTCGGCATGCCCGTCTTCGATCAAAATGCGCCGTATGGTCGATGGATTGGATTTCAAACGTTCTAAGACGGGATTCTTGCCATAGAGTTTCATTTCTTAATCCCCAATTTCAAATAAAACAAAGGTTTTAATATGCTCCACCAGCTAATCAGCGGGGTCATCTTGGTGTAACCGCCCAAATGCCGCGGCGGATAAATTTTCGTCACACACACTTCTTTGATTTTATAGCCTAAACTCACCGTCTTCCACAGGATATACGGTTCCAGCTCATACGTGCTTAGCCACTCCTGGTCCAAGTGGATTTGCTCGTTGTTAAACATGGACAGGCGCATGGCCCGGAAGCCGTTGGTGGTGTCGGTCATCCGATGGCCGGTCAGCAGAGAAAACATCAAGGGATGCAGGCGAGTGGCAAATTTGCGGTACAACGGCATGTCCCCCCCGAAACCGCCGGCCTTGTTCAAATACCGCGACCCCTGCACCAGGTCAAAGCCTTCCTCCGTCAGCGGGGCCAACAAAAACGGGATTTCGTTAGGATTGTCCTTATCATTCCCGGCCATGATCACAAGGATCTCATACCCCTGAGCGCGCGCATAATGGATGGCGGTGCGGATGGCCACCCCCACGCCGCTGCGCACCGGATGCTTGATGGTTTTGACCCCTGCCGCGCCGTAGGAGGCAATCATCTCGGTTGTCCCATCGGTGGATCCATCGTCTACGATTAAATAATCGACGCGGCCGGCCAAGGTGCTTTTTAAAAAACGTTCGATGACGTTTTTTAATTTGATCTTCTCATTGTACGCCACCGGGCTGACTAAGATACGGGGATTCATATTATTGCGGGACCAGGGAGTTATCTGCCAGGCGATATTTCGACCCGCAGGGACAGTGCAGGGCGTCATTTAATTTGCGTCCGCAACGGCAGGCATGGCCGGCGAACCGGGCCGGGTTTCCGGCCACAATGGTGTGGGGCTTCACATCTTTGGTCACCACGCTTCCGGCCCCCACCACCGCATAGGTGCCGATGCTCAATCCGCACAGGACCGTGGCATTGGCGCCGATGGTGGCCCCTTTGTGCACGGTGGTCTTTTCCAGCGTCCAGGCGTCACTGCGGTGGCTGCGGGGATAACGGTCATTGATAAACGTCACGCCGGCGCCCACAAAGACGTCGTCGGCCAAACTGACCCCATCCCACACCGCCACCTGATTTTTTAAGGTGACGTGGTTGCCGATGACGGCGCCCCCCTCGACGAAACAGCCGTCGGCAATGTTGCAGTGGCTGCCGATCTTGGCCCCCCCAAGGACATTGGCAAACGCCCACACCCGGGTGCCTTCGCCGATCTCTGCTTCCGGCGCCACCAATGCTTTCTCGTGCTTAAAAAATTTGCTCGGTGTCATACCTTGACCAATTCTCCTTTGCGGCTGATCGATTCTGAAATGGCGCAGAGGGTGCGCACCACATCATGCGCCCGTCGGGCATTGGCCAGCACCGGGTCAGCATGGTTGTGGATACAATCGATAAAATACTGGGCTTGGGCCTTGAGGGGTTCAGAGCTGGCAACATTGGGGATGGTGATGCTGCCCTCGCGGGACAATAGCTGAAACTCCCCGTACGTCTCGTAATACACATTGGTTTTTTCCACATGCTTATCGTAGAGCTTGATCGGCCCGTTGGTGTCCAAGTCGTCCCACACCAGCATTTTCTTATCGCCCACCACGGTGATCTGGCGGGCTTTTTTAGGGTCCACCCAGCTCACATGCACATTGACCATCACATTGTCGGGATAATCCAGGGTGGCGAACGCCAGGTCCTCCAGGTTGCCCCCCAAACATTTATGCCCGCGGGCGGATACACCCACCGGGCTGCTGTCAAAAAGGTAATTGAAAATGGCAATGTCGTGCGGGGCCAAATCCCACAACGCGTTGACATCATATCGGAACGGCCCCAGGTTGGTGCGCTCGGAATGCGCATAGTGGATGCTGCCCAATTCGCCGGACTGCATATATTTGCGCATCTGCACCACGCCTTGGTTAAACACAAACACATGGCCCACCATGAGGACTTTTTTCTGCCGACGAGCCAGCTCTTCCAGCACCAAACATTCCTGCGGGTCCAGAGACAATGGTTTCTCACACAACACATGCTTGCCCGCATCCAGGGCCGCTTTGGACAAGTCAAAATGGAGATTGGTCGGCACCGCGATAACCACCGCGTCAATGGCCGGGTTTTTGAAAATGGCGCTCAAGTCCTTGGTGGTCTCAATCGCCGGATACAAACTGCGCACGGCCGCTAAACGGCCCTCGTCTAAGTCGGCGCACATCAAAACTTTCGAAGAATTGGACTGGGAAAAAATACGGATATGGTTGGGGCCCCAATGCCCGCAGCCGATCACACCAATGGAAACCACAAGAGAATGCCTCACTTTAAATGGATACTGTGGCGATAATTATACAAGGAAATTTGGGGGCGCCATAATTAATTTTGTATTAGTCTGGTTTTGGAATTACGTGTAGAATCTGCTTTGTGCCTTCCTTCTCTTTGCGAACCGTCTTTCTGACGTTATTGGCTCTTTCCGCCGGCTTGAGCTTGCTGCAACTCAGCATCCGCACGTACACCCAATTGACCCAACCCCACCGCATGCAATTGCATGATTTAGCGGCCCAATTTGCTGGCCTGCAACCGTTATTTGCCCATATCCCCCGGGCCGGGTATTACACCGACAAAGACATGGCATTGCCGTTGTCCATTGCCCAATTCGAGCAGGCCCAATACATGCTGGCCCCCACCGTCTTAGAGCTTAATAACACCTCGCTTCCCTTGGTGATTTTCGATTGCACCACTCCAGAAACAGCCGTCGCTAAAATCAAGGAGCTTGGGCTGGTGCCCTTGTCCGCCAGCAACACCGGCATTATTCTGGCGGAAAATCCCAAAGGCGAACGCCTATGATCTTAGGTTTGCTAGCAACAACTCTCCTGGGGATCTACAGCTTGCGGCTGCTAACCAACCGCAATTGGGGCATTTTAGCATTTTTTCTAGGCGCGGCCTTAGGCCTCGGCATCAATGGCGCCATTGTTTTCTTTGCCCGCCTGGTGCTGGGATGCGTGATCCCTTGGGTGCCGGTTGCCATCAGCTGTCTTTTTTTGGGCGTCGGGCTGTGGCTGAATCGTCGGACCTTAAAACTAAAACATATTTTTGAATGGCAGGGCTTTGCGCTTCTGGCCCTCATTGGAATTTTTATTTATCTCGAGGCCGGGCATTACCCTTTGGGCGGCTGGGATGCCTGGTCGTGCTGGAACTTGAAAGCGAAATTTATTTATCTAGGCCAGGAACGCTGGAAGGATATCTTTGATCCGATTCTGTGGCGGAGCAACACGCAATATCCTCTGCTGCTGCCGTGCATCAATGTGTGGTTTTGGGACTTGACCGGGGGGCATCCCGGCGGCCCCTTGTTTCTGGCCGGGGCATTTTATATTTTGACCGCCGGACTTTTATTGTTCGGGCTTAGACATTTTGGCACGCACTGGCTGCCGGCTTTGATTTTGACCGCGGCAACCTTCCTGCTGCCTTTTAACATCACCCTGGGCGCCAGCCAATACAGCGATATCCTCGTCGGCCTTTATCTCTTGTGCGCGTTTATCTGCTTATGGGCCGATGAGCCGGTGCTCATGGGGGTATTTTTAGGTTTCTTAAGTTTTACCAAGACCGAAGGCATGGTTGCTGCCCTCATCCTGGCTGGGCTCATGATGTGGCGCTATAGAACCAATTGCGTCTGGCTCCGGCGATTTGGTGCCGCCCTCACAGTGGCAGGCATCCCCACGCTATGGTTTACACTTTTTATGGCCCCGCCCAACGAGGCCTTTATCAACGGCTTGACCTCGGCGAAAAAACCATCGGATCTTGGCCGTCTGACCACCATCCTGACTTTTCTCTACAAGGAAGTGATCAATTTTAAATGGAATGGCCTGCTGCTATTGTGGCTGGCTGGAATTGTGGCCTTTCGAAATACGGTTCTGGAGGGAAAGGTCAAAACGTTTGTGGCGTTCTTTGTTTCATTCTTCGTCGTGCTGTTGGCTTACTATCAGATCAACACCTTCTTTGAAATCAGCTGGTGGCTGGACAACACGCTCAGCCGGGTGATTTTTGCCCTGCTTCCATCGATGGGCCTATGGCTGGGATTAAGCGTTACGAAGGGCGTTTGATTTTCTTGATTTTGTACTTAAGCATCCCAGCGGGGACCTTGATTTCCAGCGTCTCGCCCGCCTTGTGGCCCAGCAAGCCTTTGCCGATGGGGGAAAATACGGAGATTTTGTTTTCCTCGTAGCTGGCTTCTTCGGGCGAAACCAGCATGTAGGTCAATTCTTCATCATTGTCCAAGTCCTGCAGGGTGACGATGGCACCGATAAACACCTTGTCAGACGGGATGTTTTCGTTCTCAATGATGCGCACATTCGAAAGCTTGGTCTCTAGTTCCGCGATCTTGGCCTCGTTGTGCGCCTGTGCTTCTTTGGCCGCATCATACTCGGCATTCTCCGAAATATCGCCTTGAGCGCGGGCTTCGGCAATGGCCTTGGCAATTTTTTTGCGTTCGGTGCTCTTAAACGCCTCCAGCTGCGCCTGCAACTTATGGAAACCTTCTCTGGTCAAATACACTTCGCCGGCCATGGTTCTCCTTACATCGTCGCAATGGCTTTCATGATGATGGGCACCGCGGCCTGGGCTTCCTCTTTGCTCAAACGTCCCAGCTTGGTGAAATTCCACGCCCCGTCAATCATGTTCTCGCGGGTGATCTGCAGTTTTTTGGGGGCCCCGTTGTAAGAAAAAATCCCGACGGTGACGCGGGTGTTTTCAAAATCGATCACTTCCTTGAATGTGGCCACATCTAAAGCGGCATCGTAAGGCATTGTGTCTCCTCCTGTTTTTACATTCCCGGAAGGTTGAGCCCCGGGATGTTCCTCATTTTATGGGCCGCAGCCTGCTGCGACTTTTTCACGCCATTGTTGAAACTTTTAAGTAAATCCATTTGAATGCGGTTCTTATTGGCAGCGGTGAGCAACCCTTCATCGATGTCGATTTTCTGCACGATCTGGGCCCCGTTCATGGTCAGCTTGATCCCGCGGGCTTCATTAATCTCAATGATGGTGGCTTCCAGCTCTTTTTTGAGATGGTCGGCCTTTTTCTTGAGCTCCAGCATTTCTTTAACTTTGTCGAACATAGTCCCTCCAAGTACGCTAGCGTTTCTTATACCTTAATCCGGCCATTTTGGCAAGCATAAGGTTGGGCTCTTTATTGGAGCCGCACGGACAAATCCAATAAAGTTGCCACCAAAAATTTCCTTAAAAAGATAATCACCAACAGCACAATCAGCGGTGATAAATCAAATCCCATCGGCGGCATAAATCGCCGGATGGGTTCCAGCACCGGTTCCGTGGTCCGGTGCAAAAACTGCACGAGCGGATTAAACGGATCGGCGTTCACCCAGCTGATAATCACCCGGATCAAGATGAGCCAACTCATGACCATCAGGAAAATATCCAGCAAATAGGCAGCGGCGCTGAAAAAATTGCCCAGGACAAACATAGACCCTCCCTCAATGAGCCGGTGCGTTGCTAAAAAATCTTAAACAAATCCCCCGCGATGATCTGCTCCTCAATGCGGTTGATGAGGCGTTTGGTCTTGCGGGCCGCCTCTTTAAGGTCCAGCATGACGCTGTCCGCATTGTCGCTGGTCGTTTTCAAAGACAGAGCGGTGCGGGTAATCACGGCCGCCATGTTCTCGACGTCTAAGGGGTCTTCGCCGATGATCGGTTTGGTCACATCAAAAAATTTCCGGGAATGGTCTTCGCTGATTTCCACCAATTTCTGGCCCAGCACCCCTTCGGTTTTGATGCTCAGGCGCGCGCATTTGCGGAACTGAACCTCGTACTTCTTAAAAATATTCATGGTGACTTTTAAACTGCGCCCCTCAATGGGTTCATCCAGGAAATTGATCCCGCCGACGACCCCCACATTGATGCCCGAAATGCGGATGGGCGCCCCCTCGACCAGGCCGCTGACCTGGTTAAAAAGAGCAATGACCTGGAACTTGGGCTGAGTCATGCCGCGCTCCAGCCCGATCCAAAACACGATGGTGGCAATCAACACCAGCCCGATGACGAAAAACAAGCCGGCGACGGTGTTCCTCAGGTAATGGTTGTTCATGGGGCGTTCATTGTCCTTAGGCATGCATAAACTCCCGCACAAATGGGTCTGGGTTAGAATCCATGTCTTCTTTGGTTCCCATGGCCGAGATGTGCCCGTCATTGATGAGCACCAGGCGGTCGGCAATCCGGAAGGAATTGGCGATGTCGTGGGAAGTAATGACCGTGGTGGCCTTGATTTTGCGGGCCACAGCCCGGATCAATTTGGAAATGTCCCGGCTGTGGATGGAGTCGAGTCCCGTGGTGGGCTCATCGCACAAAAGGATTTTCGCGCCCAGCACGATGGCGCGGGCCAGGCCCACCCTTTTTTTCATGCCGCCGCTAAGTTCCGACGGAAGCTTGCGGTCCACCTCATGCAAGTCCACCATCTCCAAAACTTCATGCACGCGATCGGCGATTTTTTCTTCCGACCAATCGGTGTGCTCCCGCAACGGGAACGCCACGTTGTCAAACACGTCCATAAAATCGTACAAAGCACCTTCCTGAAACAAATAGCCCATGCGCTTGCGCACTTCCAGCAGGTCTTCGTCATTCAAACGGCTGATGTCAACCCCATCAATAAACACCCTGCCGCGGTCCGGATGCAGCAGGCCGTTTAAATGTTTGAGCAACACGGTCTTACCGGTGCCGCTGGGGCCCATCACGACCACAATTTCCCCCTCGGCAATGGTCAGGCTGATGCCCGCCAACACCTGCTGTTGCCCTAACTTTTTATAAACATCTTCCATCTTAATCATGGACCGGACGCCTTTGAAAGTAGCGGTATTTGCCCTTGGCAAACTTGGTGTACAACCGTTCGTAGGGCTTGATGTCGATTTTGTCCACAAAGATCTGCACGCCGCGGTATTCCCCGATCTGAAAAACTTCATTGTCCAGGAGGTTTTCCACGTCGCGGGCCGGGTACCATTCTTTCCCCTCATAAATGATGGGCTCGCCGTTGCGGATCCACCCTGCTTCAATGAGCGGGGCCGGATAGCTTTGCAATTGGCCGCTGTTACCGCGGGTGGAACCCGCGCATCCGCCCAGGGTCAAAATGAGCCCTGCCGCTGCGCACGCCAAGAATCGTCCGTCTGCACATTTGATCATGTTAACCCCATAAGGTTAAAATAATTTTCGTTAACACCACGTTGGACACAATGATGCTGATGTAAGAATACGCCACGGCATTGGTGGTGAACCGCCCCACCCCCTGCGAACCACCGGTGGTATAAAAACCCTGGTAGCAGCAGATCCAGGCCACAATGATCGAGAAAAAAAAGACTTTGATGTACCCGCTTAAAAAATCGATGAACGTGACCGACTGGATGGTTTCCCGGATATAAAACACGCCGGGCAAATTCGCTTCGTTCACCGCGATCAAATACCCACCGAGAATACCAACGATCTCAGAGATGACGACCAGCACCGGCATCACCAGCACACAGGCCAAAAAGCGCGGGACCACCAAGAATTCGATGGGGTTGACCCCCATGGCCCGGGTGGCCTGGATCTGGTCGTTGGTGTTCATGGTACCTAAAGCGGCGGTCATGCCGGCACCGGCTTTACCGGAAAAAATGAGCGCGGTAAACACCGGACTCAGCTCCCTGACGAGCGACAACACCACCAACCGGGCAATGAATTCCTTGGCCCCAAACCGCTGCAGGGTGATGTACCCTTGCAAACCTAAAACCATCCCGGAGGCCAGCGACGTCAACACCACAATCAAAATCGACCGCACGCCCTGGTCGTACATCTGCACCAGCACTTCATTCCAACGGATGCGGCCCCGAAAAATTTCTTTAACGATACTGCCCAGAAAAAATATGGCTTCGCCGATGAAGGCCGCACGCTCGCCCATATTTTTAATGATTTTAATCATTTAAGCCAGATCTTTTCCAGTTCTTTGTTGATTTTGTGCGCCTGGCTCAGAGAAACGTGTTTACCGTCGGGAGTGACGCCTGATTTTCCCGGGACCTTTGGCTTCCCGAATAAATCCCCCGCAAATTCTTTGACCCGCACCACCTGGGCCCCCAGCGCCCGCGTGTACAGCCGCACATCTTTATCATCGCTGACCACCACACATCTTTTCTTATTGCCAGCTTTTTCCACCTCCGCTTTAATGTAGTCGTCGGCGCTTTCTCCGTGGGTAAAAATGACCCGTCCGCTGGCGAGCGACGCTTGGGGGCCTGCAGTCCCGGCATGTGTGCCCAGGCCTTTGTCACCGTCGAAGACCACGGTAACAGTGTTGCGTGCACTGCCCTGCGGCCGACACTGGTCGATCCAGGAGAGCAACCGCTGCCGCCCCTCTTCAAGGGTGAGGCCGGAGGTGCGGGGCGCTTGCTTGACGATATTGTACCCGTCCAGAAGATAATGCAATGACATAAAGGAGCCCGCCCATCAAGATGCCCACCATGTACATAAACCCAGAGTTGATGATGGCCAACCCCACCCCTATTTCTTTGGCCACTCCGACGGCAAACAACAAATGGGCCCAGCTGTACTCTCGTATCCCCAGGCCGCCAATCGAAGGCAAGGCCGTTGCCACACATACCAGGGGAGAAAAAATAATAAAATATTTAAAAGGCAAGTCTTGATGCAGTCCTTTGGCGGTCAAATAAAAGACGAAGGCCAACATGACCTGCGCGGCGATGGATATCAAAATGATATATACGGTTTCTTTCTGCCTGCCTTTCATCAACACAATGTCGTAATGCAGGCTCATCAATGCCGTCGTGACCTTCGGCCATAACGAAAACACCTTGGTGACCCAGGAAAACACGCGGTGGTTAAACAGCACAATCACCAGGACCAAGGAAACTGCGGCCATGGCAGCGATGGAGGCAATGATCCAGGGATTCTCGATGACGCTCCGTCCGCCCACAAATGCCAAGCCGGACATGATCACGATCCCACTAAAACCGGAAAGGCGATCCAGCACAATGGAAGCGAACACCTTGGGCTTGTGCTTGGTCTCCTTGGACAGGCCTAAGCCTTTGATCACATCTCCCCCGACAGAGGTGGGTAGGCATAAATTCCAAAACAGGCCAAAGAAAAACCAGCGAAAGGCGCTCTTCCAATGGAATTTCAAATCCAGGGCCTTCATGACAATCATCCACCGCCATAAAATCAAGAAGTTGATCGCGAAAAAAACCAGGCCGGCGGCAATGATGTAATTGGCGTCCGCCCCTTTGATGACCATCCAGATCTCTTGAAAATCAAGGTGGGTGAAAATCCACACCAAAAGAATGCCGCTGATGCCGAACCGCAAAAAAAAGGAATAAAAATTTTTCAGGTGCTCCTTCATGATTTGAGGGCCTCCCGATAGCCTTTCTCGGCGATAAAAGAACTCCTGACCAAGGGGCCGCTCTCCACATAATTAAAACCCATGTCCAGGCCGATCGTGCGCCAGCGTTCAAATTCTTCCGGCGTCACAAACCGCTCGACGGGCACATGCCGCCTCTTTTGACTGGGGGCCAAATACTGGCCGATGGTCAAAATCTGGCAGCCGGCACTTTTAAGCTCGCGCATCAGCCCCATGACTTCCAGCTCGCTCTCCCCCAAACCCACCATGAAGGACGATTTGATAAAAACCCCGCTGGTCAATGCGCGAAAACGGCGCAACACGTGCAACGACCGGTCATGGGCGGCCTGGGGCCGGATGGCCGGTGATATGCGGCGCACGCATTCGATATTATGGCTGAGCACCTCCGGTGCTGCCGCGCTAAGCGCCATCAACGACTCTTCTTTAGCCGAAAAATCCGGGATGAGCGTCTCAACCTTCACATTGCGCTGCAAGGCCCGGATCGCCTGGATAGTCGCCACAAAATGTCCAGCCCCCTCATCAGGAAGATCATCACGGGCGACGGATGTCACCACCACATAGCTGAGTCCCAGACGGGCAACCGCCTGCGCCACCTGCTGCGGCTCGTGTGGATCAACGGCCTCGGCATGGCCGGCCGGCACCGCGCAAAAACGGCAGGCCCGCGTGCAGGTGCCGCCTAAAATCATAAATGTGGCCACCCCCTGCCCCCAGCACTGCCCCATGTTCGGGCAATGCGCACTTTCGCAAACGGTGTGCAGATGCGCCCCGCGCAGGGCCTCTTTCATGGCCTTGATCTTGGGCATGTCCGGCAAGTCCTGGTGAAACCAGGCTGGCAGCTTGACTAACCCGCTTTCAAATTTTTCCGGCGCTAACTTGCGCATGCTCCTTGGTCTTTCCGATGTACACGCCGTCTTTAATCAGTTTCAGGATTTTTTTCTGTTCTGCCGCCGGCAAATAATCGATGATCAACTTGCCCTGCACGTGGTCATATTCGTGTTGAAACACCCGCGCCGCCAGCCCGGTTAAGTGGGCCCGCACCGGATGATTGCTTTCGTCGATAAAACTCACTTCGATGGACTTGGCCCGTTTGATGTTAAGCTGCAGGTTCGGGATGCTTAAACACCCTTCTTCCATGACCTCGCTGCCGATGCTCTTTAGAATTTTAGGGTTAATGACCGCAAAGGTGTCCTTGCCGGTATCGACGATAAAAATTTGCTCATTGATGCCCACTTGCGGCGCCGCCAGTCCAATGCCTTTCTGCGATTGCAGGGTCTCAAACAGGGAGGCAATCAGCATCCGCTCCACCGCTCCAACCGATTTGACCGGTTTGGATTTGGCCCGCAGGCAGGCATCGCCAAGCAGTCTGACTTTTAAGGAACCTAACATACCCTATTTACTTTTTTTTATTTTATTACTTTTGTCCAGATAAATGATTTGGGGCTGAAGACGCCTGGCCTCTTGCGGCTCGCACTGCGCGTAGCTTAAAATAATCAACCGATCGCCGATATAGCCATGGCGGGCTGCCGGGCCGTTTAAACAAATCTCTCCGGAGCCCGGGTTGCCGGCAATCACGTAGGTTTCCAGGCGGGAGCCGGTATTTTCATTGAGCACCTGCACCTTTTCGCCCGGAATGATGCCCACGGCCTTAATTAAGTTGGCATCAATGGTGATGCTGCCTTCGTAATGCAACTCTGCCTGGGTGACCGAGGCATGTCCGATCTTGGATTTCAAAACTTCAATAAGCATCAATACCCTTTCAGCTTACGTGGACTTTAAGTTTGGCCAGCAATTTTTCCTTGGGCATGGCGCCGATGATCTGGTCCACCGGTTTGCCGCCTTTAAAGACCAACATGGTGGGAATGGACATCACATTGTACTCTCCAGCCAATTCCGGCAGGTCATCCACGTTGAGCTTAGCCACCTTTAATTTTCCCTGCATTTCAGTCGAAAGCTCATCGATGATCCCAGAAATGGCCCGGCAAGGCCCGCACCACTCCGCCCAGAAATCCACCAACACCGGCGTGGGTGATTTTAATACTTCCTGCTCAAAATTGGCTGCGTCTAACTTTAAGGCGCCCATAGGGTTTCCTTTCTAAACAAAACACAATCCCACGGCATCGACCGTGGGACTTTTAAGTAATTATATATTTATTAAGCCGCGATATCAAGCAATGAATTGGCTAGATCACACACCCATGAACATGGGCAAATCAACCACGGGAGCCATGCTGCGGATCTCGAAATCCATGCCTTTGAGGTCTTTGCGCATGTTTTCCAGCATGATGGGGTCAAATGGGCGGGGCACCCCGGCGCCTTGCTTCTGCACATTAAGCTGCATGCGGGCGCGGTTTAAATCAATACCGCCGGGGTCAAATTCACCGGCAATCATGGCCGGTTCGCGGCCGGTCGAAGCTGTGAAGTGGTGTTTGTCCATGAACGCTTCGTAGCTGTACCTTTGGCGAGAATTGCCCATAAGATCAGCGTTCAGCAAAGCCAGACGGGCCATGGCTTGCGTGACATTTTCGGCGTCCATGACAATACGCTCAACCTCGGGAAAGTCAATGCTATACTGATGCCCCGTCTGGTTTGTTTCAAATGTGACAATGGCTTCCAGCACGTCTTCTAAGTCTCTCGGTCGGTTAAATTTTGTCATAAAGGCCGTCCAATTGTGCGTACGGCCCGGGCCACCAAATTTACCATAGTTGTCATCGTTAGCAATCTTATGAATTAATTGCCTAATTCTGCCGATGTCCCCCAGTTCCGCAGCTTTGGAATTGACCATTTTTATATAGGCCTCGAGAAAATCTGGTTGAGTGAATTTTTTCCAGGCCCACGGTCTGAAACCCCCTATGGACCTTTTCCAAGCCGCCGCTTGAATGTCGGCGGGTCCTGGGAGTTCTGACGCCATAGCCGGGTCTGGAAGAGCACGGAACAACTTCTGGTAGCGTTCCTTGACCACCGCAAATTTACGTTCCAATAACCTTGCTTCAGCTTCAGAAAGAGGGCTCCTCTTAAATGACATGACCCAAAAAGACCCCTGAGTGGTTGAGACAATATGCAATTTAAAAAAATCCGGTACTAACCCTTCGACTAACCCGTCAAGTCCCTTGGGAAACAGCCTGTGTTCTACGAGCGCGGTCAATATCTCGCGTTCATACTCTGTAAGGGCCGCCGGCGCCACAGCCAGCACGGGGATCACACCCCCACGAACACTACCTGTTTCCATATTAATAATGCCTGGATTCGTGGTTGCCTTATTGACCTGCTTGAGAACATGCTTAACATCCACCGACGGATAATATTCTTGGCCTATCTCGAGCCATTTGATTTTTTCCTTCGATAAACCTTCCGTGGTCATGGCATCGTCAAAGTCAGCATCCGGTCCTTCACCAGCCTCCGAGGATCCCTTCCTAGAATAGCCCTTCGTAGTGGGGCTATCGGCATGGCGGTTGTCCTTCACAGGTGCGGCGATCATCGCATGCTCTCTCATTTTACTAACGGGACGGTAGTCCTTGCGGCTTAATTCGCGGCCGCTCATCTCATTGACCCGCTTCAGGATGTTGTCTGGAGAAAAGTCCCGGTGTGCTAAGCGGATCCTGTGGTAACTCTCTAATCGGGTCCGAAACGCAAGCTCATTTTGCGAACCCTCCAACAATGCCATGACCACTTTGCCGGAAAAACGCTGTTTTGCCGGAATTTCTCTTTCAAAATTCAACAAAACAAGCAGGGCCATAGGGGCATTAACAATAAAATTGTCAAAAAAATCTGCCCAATCATATTCCCGGCCACGAAAAACCCCCTGCTTGATGGCCACGGCGATTTGGTGAAATATCCCCACTACGTCCTTAGCGTCTTGATTTTCTATTATGTTCTGCAAAAAATCCAATTGCGCTAAAAACAGATAATCAAATTCCTCTTCGATCGCATCACTGCCCTCTTGCCTTAGCTTTTTCCTCAAATCCTGCACCAATGGTGCAAACTCCTCCCCGATGAGGGTATAAATTTGGTCCATATAACCGTTGATCCGGCGGGCCGCGCCTGGGTACTTGGCAGCCAAGGCCTGCCTCAAATCCGCAAGCAGGGTGACTAACTCGTCTTGTTGCGGGGCCGCGATCTTAGCCTGGACGTCGTCCAGCAGTCTGCTCAAATCATCCGAGCCCTTGGCCATGGCCAGGTCATTGGCCAAAAGTAATTTCGTATTGATAGAAATCAAACGCCCGCTTTGCGGAAACACCCCCGCCGCCCGCTGGCGCCGCAGGACCTGGGTCTTGGCCAGCATGGCCAGATTGGCCCCGCCGGAAAAATATTTTCTAGGCACCGGCGTATGGCGAGTTTTGTCCAGGTCTTCTTTGATATAGTTAAACACCCCTTTTTTATAGGCCGCAAGATACCGTTCAAAAATTTGGGCGGTCTCCACAGGATTGGGGGCGTTGACACCGGCTTTGACTTTGGACTGATTGCCGTAAATTTGGCTGAGGATACTGTCTTTGAGCGCCATTTTGTACCAGCTGGATAGAATCATGGCATAAAACATCTGCCGCAAAGGCGCAAAATTCTTGCCAAAGTTGACTTCCTTTTCGATTTCCGGGAGGACAATTTGGCGCATGACTTGGGAGGCAGCCGTAGCGCTTAAGGGGATTGCGCCGGTGGCGTTCCTAGTCAGTGCCAGATAGTCCTCGTCCATCATGACTTTCAAATGCGCCCCAGTCACATACGCGGCCCCCGCTTTTTCAAACACATCCGCCCGTTCCGCCACAATCCAGACTTTATGAAAGGTATTGACCGGGACCTCGGCACTGCCGTAGACCTGCCGGGCCTTGCCGTAGACCCGGTCCCAAAATGCTTTGCCCAGCTCTTTTTCTGGATAAATCAGCGAAGCGGTCAATTGTTTCAAAATGTAGTCCTGAGCCAGCAAGTCGCGGCCCATTTCGGTCTGCCCCAGATTCTCGGGGATCATGCGGTCTTTTTCATAGGGAGAAAGGTTGACCCATAAATCCTTCTCCGGCAGGGTGATGGCCGCCAAAAAGTATTTGATTAATTTACGGGACTCTTCCTTTAATAAGGGGTCGGCGGGGCTTAAGCCGGTGTGGCCGGTGTCGACAATAAAATCAAAGTTAAAGGGGTCCTGCAGGTCGACCTTTAATCCCTTGATCAGCACCGGTTCATAGGCAGGGCTTAAGTTGACCATGGCCCCTGGAACCGGTAGATCCGAGATGCCCTGGGCATGGCCCAGAGGCATTGTGTTTGTCACGAAAGCCAATAAAATCACGGCTGAAATACTGCTTTTGATCATGAGGAAAGTCTACCTGATCGACGCCATTTTTGCAACTAAGTCTCTAAAAGGCTTTGACAGTTGACTCATAAGTAAATGTTACCCTGTGGGGCGAATTTGTGGGAGCCATGCCTCAAAAGTAATGTTACCCATCCTTGTATGGTTTGTTAGCCAATCTGAAAATTTTCTTGAGTTTATTTTCA
>JAKFXC010000097.1 GCA_021731625.1 Candidatus Omnitrophota bacterium | reverse complement strand
ATCGTTTGGTGGAACTTCGATTCTGGCATCACGGCAGATTCCTTGAGTCCCACCGCGTCAAAATGGCCGATTTAGGACTGTCCACTTTTTATCTTTAAACAGTCCACTTTTAAAATTTTGCTAACATTTTTAGGCCTGAAGTTCCTGGTATACGGCGGCTAAGAGCTGGTCCAGCTCTGAGCGGGAGATGACCAAAGGAGGCAAAATGACAATCGTATTGCCTAATGGCCGCAAAATAACCCCCCGGCCCCGCAGGGCCTGGCAGACTTTGGCACCCACGCGGTCCTCCCATTTTCCATTAAGTTCGATGCCGACCATAAAACCGCATTGGCGGACTTCCAAAACCCGTGGCAACTGACGAAATTTTTCTAATTGCTTGGCCAGGAATTTTATTTTGGGGGCGAGTCTGGCCAGAGTGCGTTCTTTCTTAAAAATGGTCAAGTTAGCCAGCGCGGCGGCGCAGGCGAGAGGGTTACCGGTATAGGTGTGGCCGTGAAAGAACGTTTTTTGATCTTTGTAATCAAATAAGAACCCATTGTAAACTTTCTTGGTGGTCAGCGTGGCTGCCAGGGGCAAATACCCGCCGGTGAGACTCTTGGCCACACATAAAAAATCGGGCGACACCTGCTCTTGCTGGCAGGCGAACATGGTTCCGGTGCGGCCAAAACCCGTGGCCACTTCGTCGGCAATTAAAAAGACTTTATATCGAGTGCAGAGGCGACGCAATGCTTTTAAAACACCGGCGGGCCAGACCAGCATGCCGGCAGCCCCCTGCACCAACGGCTCAACGATCAAAGCCGCCACCTCACGGTGGCGTTTTTTGAGCAACTGTTCGAACTCTTCAACAACATCCCACCCTGTTCGTTTTAGTCCGTGGGTTTTGAAAATGAGTCCCCGATAGACTTTGTGAAACAGCTCTATGCCCCCGATGCTGACGCTGCCCAAGGTGTCTCCGTGATAGGAATTGTTCAAATGCACCAACAGGCGTTTTGAAGGTCGTCCGGTGTTTTGCCAATATTGATAGGCCATTTTGATGGCAATTTCAACCGCCGTGGACCCATTATCGGAATAAAAAACTTTGCCCAGGCCCTTAGGCGCAATGGCCACCAATCGGCGGGCCAATTCTTCCGCCGGTTGATGCGACAGCCCCAGCAGCGTCGAATGGCCAATTTTTTTAAGTTGTTTTGTAATGCCCGCATCAATGACGGGGTGGCGATGCCCGTGCACATTGACCCATAGTGAAGAGACTCCGTCGATGTAGCGCCGCCCTTTGGTGTCGATAAGATGCACGCCCTGGCCGCGCTCAATGCCCAAACGCGCATCCGTGGCTGCGGATGCGTCGGTGGACCAATCTTTCATTTGGGTGAAAGGATGCCAGATGTGGCTAGCTTTTGGCATTTGCTAAGTATTTCCTTTGCGGTGAAATTTTTTAGTTGCGGGATAATGCCAAGCATCGGCACCCGGGACAAACGTTGGATCTCTATGGGGTTGGTCTTTTCGGGAACGCCCTTTTTTCCGACGGGATCACTAAAAAGTATTCCCTTGATGGCGATGCCTTGGGCCTGAATCTGTCGAATGGTCAAGAGCGTGTGGTTGATGGTGCCGAGTCCCAGACGGGAAACAAGAACGGCCTCAGCGCCTAAATCTTTGATGAGGTCCGCGTTATAGTAATGGTTTTTGAGTGGAACCATCAGACCTCCGGCACCTTCGATGAGCATCACATCGTATTTGGCCTGCAGGGCCTGCAATGCTTTTTGGATTTTAGCAATATCGATCTTTTTGCCGGCCCGCCTAAACGCCAGGTGCGGAGATATTGCTTCCGAAGCATAGTACGGGTTGATCGTCTTTAAATCGTCGGTAACGGCCAGTTTTTCTTTAAGAAAAGCCGCGTCGCAGCCAGCGCATTGCACGGGCTTGAAAATGCCTACCTTATGGCCGCGGGCCTTAAGCACAGTGGCCAGCACCAACACGGCAATGGTCTTGCCCACGTGAGTGTCTGTGGCGGTAATGAAAATGGGTTTATGTGCCGCCATGACCCCAAATCACTTCGAAACTGGTGCTAATGCCTTCATTATAGGGAAAATGCCGACGGTAATGCGCATCGACGTTGGCCAATGCCTCTTTACCTAAAAATACGTTGCTGTCCGACAAACTGTTGGAACCAATGGCTTTGAGCCATTCCAGCAATTCCCGCACATTTCTAAATTCCACTTTGATGATTTCGTAGTCAATGGCAATATTTTTAAAACCTGCCTGGGTCAGGGCGTTGGCGATCTCTGCCACCGTCGGCAAGGCCTTGATGGCCATGTCCGGAAAGACTGTGTGCAGCGACTGGAACAACTCCTGACAGGTACGGCTGCCAAAGAGGGTAATATAAAAGTTTCCCCCCGTCGATAAAACCCGGGCGGCCTCTCGAGCGGCGGCCTGGATGTCCAAAACCCATTGATACGAGAGGTTGGACAATATCAAATCAAAAGAGTGGTCCTTAAACGGGAGCTTTTGGGCGTCCGCCTGCACCCAGTCAATGGCAATGCCGGTGTGCTGCTCGCTGGCTTTCATCAACATGCCCTCGGCCAGGTCCAACCCGACAATGACGCTTTCTGGAAAAAAGAATTTGGCTTTGTTGGCGATATAACCGGTGCCGCAGCCGACATCTAGGATGCGCGGCGCGTTCAGACGCACGGTCTTTTTGACCAGCTCGCGACCGATTTCCTTATGCAAGCTGGTGAGGATGTCATACTGGTCAGCCGCATCTGAAAAAGCCCGCCGGATTTTATCGGTAAATGTTTTCATAAATAGGGACGGCAAATAAATAGGGGGCTGGCCCTGAATAAATAATAAATAGGGGGCTGGCCCTGAATAAATAGGGGGCTGGCCCTAATTAATTAAGAAATCCTCTAGCAGGCGATTGTATTCCTCGACGTCGGTCAGAAAAGGCAAATGGCCGCAGCCTTCGATGAAATCAAAACGTGCGTTGTGCGCATGCGCCGCCACCCACTCCAACGCGGGGCGCGGGCAAATGTAATCCTCGCTGCCGGCGATAAATTGCAGCGGGCAAATCACCGACGCCAGGCGGTCGCGCAAATCCGCCTGCTCCAAAATGTCCAAAAAAGCTGCCGCTGTTTCAGGTTGAGGAATGGTCTCCTGTACCCGCAGGGATTTGAGTCTCTGAAAATGCGGGTTCTGCCGTTCTTTGGCCGTAAACAACGACCGGAAAAAAATATCCAGAGTCCCCGCGCTGTCCTTAGCGCATTGCTCCTTTAATTTTTGGATGTCTTTGACCTCAAGCCCAGCTGGATAACCTGGGGCGCGCACCAACTTGGGCAATGAACCGACCAGCGACATGCGCATGATGTTCTCAGGCATAAGCCGATACGCGTCCAAAGCAACCAGCCCCCCAAAGGAGGAAGCCACCACATTCACATGGCTGAGACCGACGGAATTTAAAATTTGCCGCACATCCACGGCCATGTCCCGCAGGGTGACTTTTTCCCAGCCGCTTTGCCCATGCCCAGGCAGGTCCAAGGTCAGGACCTGAAAATCTTTGGCCAGAAATTCCACCTGATGGAACCACCATCTCCCGGAACCGCCGAACCCATGAATGAACACCAATGGATCACCGGTGCCGATGACGTCGTAATGCCAAGCCAATCCGCGGCTGCTTTTGAATGTGGTCATCCCAAAGATTTCATGCTGCTTAACAAATGGTCCAGCTCCGACCGCGTGTGGGTGGCCATGACGGTGATGCGCAAACGCGCACTGTCCTTAGGCACCGTCGGAGGACGTATGGCTTGGATAAAGATTCCCTTCTCCAGCAACTGGTCGGACATGGCCATCGCTGCCCCAGGGTCCTTGATTAATATGGGGATGATGCAGGTGCTTGAATGCATGGTGTCCCATCCCATCGCCTTTAGACCCTGGCGCACATAATCGGCGTTTTCCTTGAGTGTCCGTCGGCGCTGACCACCGTAGTGGGCATCGTGAATCATGCGCACCGCACACCGAGCCGCCACGGCCAGGGCCGGCGGCATGGCGGTGGTATAAATAAAACTGCGGGCATAGTTAACCAAGGACATTTTTAATGCCTCTGCCCCGCAAACATACCCGCCCGCACATCCGGCAGCCTTGGATAAAGTCCCCATTTGAATGTCAATATGCTTCCCCAAGTCCAACTCTTCTATCAACCCGCCGCCATGAGGACCCAACACCCCAAAGCCATGCGCCTCATCCACCATGACTGCGGCATCGTAGCGACGGGCAAGGGCCACGATCTCGCCTAACGGGGCCCGGTCGCCATCCATGCTAAAGACCGAATCGGTGACAATGAGGCGTCGCCTATATGGACCCTCTTTTTTTAGACCCTCTTCCAAGGCCTGCATATCCGCATGCGGATACCGTTTAAATTCTGCCCGGCTTAACATCGCCCCGTCGACAATGGAGGCGTGGTTGAGCTTGTCCGAAAAAATGATGTCCCTTCGGCCGTATAAGGCCGGAATGATCCCGCAATTGGCGGCATACCCGCTGTTAAAGACCAGACAGCTTGAAGCACTTTTAAGCTTAGCAATGTCTGCCTCAAGTTCCTGGTGCGGCGGCATATGACCGGACACCAGACGGGAAGCACCTGCTCCAAAGCCGTACTCGCGCATGGCCCCGGCAGCCGCATCGACGATGTGCGGATCATCCGCCAATCCCAAATAATTGTTCGAACAAAAATTTAATGCCCTTTTCCCATCCACAATGACTTCCCGGCCCTGCGGGGATGACATCACGCGCAGGCGGCGGTAAAGCCCTTGGTCCCGCAGTTGTTCTATGTCCGCCATCATCCACTGGGTTATCATTTGATTTGGGTGATGTCTCCCGCCATTTTTTTGATCACCACACCGGAATCCTGGCGAATGAGTAAGCCGCCGTCGTCATCTAAATCAAAGGCCACGCCCTCCGCGACTCCATCGGCGTCGGTCACCCGCACGCGGGTCTTCAACGTGGCGCTGTTACTTTTCCACGCCTTAAGGACGGGTTGAAACCCCTGTTTTTTAAGCCCGTCATACCAAAATTCCAAACTCACCAGAAGTTCCTGCAATACCAGCACACGGCTAAAGGAATTTCCCGTCTCCATTTTCAAAGAGGTGCTCCCTTCCACCAGGTTCTGAGCCGTACTGTTCACATTAATGCCAAAACCAATCACCACGAATTCAACCTGGTCCATTTCTGCCCGCAATTCCGTCAGTATCCCGGCGAGCTTGCGGCCGCCCACCAATAAATCATTGGGCCATTTGATCTCGATTTTTATTCCCGAAATTTTGGTAAGGGCCTGGGCAATGGCCACCGCCGTCATTAACGTCAATTGGGCGGTCTGGGCGGGCGCAAAATGAGGACGCAAAATAAGCGAAGCATAAATCCCTTTGCCTTTGGGCGAAGCCCACCGGCGCCCAAGGCGGCCGCGGCCTTTGGTCTGGGTCTCCGCGCACACAATCGTTCCTTCCGGCGCGCCTTCCATTCCCAAACGAAAGGCCTCATCCATACTGGAGCCGACCGTATCTAGAAACATGGCGTTTTGGCCAAGACGTTTGGTCTTGAGGCCAAAAGTGATTTCATGAGGCAAAAGTTTATCCGGGCAGTCCTCCAGCTTGTAGCCTAAATGCGGCACCGCAGCGATGTCGTAACCCTCATGGCGCAGTTGATCAATGTATTTCCACACCGCGGCCCGGCTGATCTTAAGTTCCCCGCTCATGTCCTCGCCGGAGACATAGCCCTTGGATTGTTTCAGGAAGCCGATTATTTTTTCTTGCATGGGTCAATTATTTTAAGTTGTTGGATAAAACGGGCACTGTCGGCGCGGCTGGACCATCGCCCTAAAGTCACCCGCAAAGAACCCAGGGCCATGCGGTCCGACAATCCTATCGCTTTGAGCACATGCGATGGTTCCAACTGGCCTGAGGTGCAGGCGGAGCCAACCGAGCACGCCACTCCTGCAAGGTCTAATCTCGCGACCAGCTCCTCTCCATCGGTGTTTGGAAAAGAGAAGTGGGCATTGTTGGGCAGCCGGTTGGACGCGGGCCCGTTGAGGACCACGCCTGCAAAGCCGCTCAAGACCGCGTCGATGAGTTCATCCCGCAGTTTCTGTTGGATTCCGGCTTCTTGGTCCATGCGGTTGCGGCAAAGACCGACGGCCTTCGCCATCCCCACGGTCCCAGCCACATTTTGCGTGGAGGCCCGACGGCCGCGCTCCTGGTCCCCGCCCAGCAGCCAAGGCCCACACGTCACGCCTTTGCGCATAAACAAAGCCCCCACGCCCTGCGGTCCATAAAATTTATGCGCGGAGAGGGAAGCAAAATCAGCCCGCAGGGTGGAAACATCAACGGGAATATGCCCAATGGTCTGGGCGATGTCGGTGAGCAAATATATTTTGGCCTCCCTGCACAGATATCCAATGTCCTCAATCGGCTCAATGGCCCCGATCTCATTATTGGCGTGGCCAACAGCCACTAAAATGGTGTCCGACTGCAGGGCCTTTTGAATTTCAAATGGGCTGATAATCCCGGTGGGGTCCGGCGGCACATAGGTGATTTGATAACCTTCTTTGGCCAATTGCCTGGCTGGCTCTAGGATGGAATGGTGCTCGATAGCACCGATGATCAAGTGGCGACCCTTGGGTTTGAGGGCGCGGGCCGTACCCAAGATCGCTAGATTATTGGCCTCCGTGGCCCCGCTCGTAAAAACAATCTCTTCCGGCTTGGCGCCGATGAACCCGGCCAGCTCTTCCCTGGCATCCTCCATGGCCTTGCGGGCCCGTCGGCCGAAGAAATGCGGGCTGGACGCATTGCCAAAGCGTTCATAAAAGAAGGGCTGCATGGCGGCCATGACTTCGGGATCACACGGCGTGGTGGCGGCATAGTCGAGATAAACTCTGTCCATAATGCAAATATGATAAAAGTTTATGGGTTAATTGTCAACCGAGAGGAGTAAGGAGGTTTACAAAGGTAAACAGGACAAGTACCAATCTTTTCTATAGGTGTTCTTTAGATTTTAGAGAAGATTGGTGCTGGGAGAGGGAGTTGAACCCTCACAGCCGTGAAGCTACTGGTTTTTGAGACCAGCGCGTATACCAGTTCCGCCATCCCAGCGAAGTTCTACCACAATCTTACTTTTTCAAATACTTCTAGAGAAGAACAAGCTGTCCTCACCGCTTAACGCCGCAGGCGTTGGTGAGGGCAGCGCAGTACGGCAGCAACAATCTACAATAAGAACGTGGAGCTGAGGGGAATTGAACCCCTGGCCTCTTCAATGCCATTGAAGCGCTCTCCCAAAACTGAGCTACAGCCCCAAATTACCACAATGTTACTATATCAAATTATTCTAAAGAAATTTGGAAGCAGTCCTGATTACCGCAGCTTCCCTCTCCCCCTAAAGAACCGTCAATATATCATCCACTCCATGTTTTGTCAAAACCTTCAAAGGGAGGATTGCTTGACTTCTAACCCAAGGGTAGAAACTGGGCTGGTGATCGGCAGAATGCGCAGGATGGTGGGTGTGATGCCCGAGAAATCCCCCCGCTGAAATTCCTCCAGGAGAGCTTGATCGAACTGCATGAGGGCGCGCGGGTTGTCCTGAGCCGTATCCAAACCCATTTTCTTTGGATTAAAATCAATACCGCCGGGAGACAAACCTTCCCCACCGATCATCGCCTTGTCCTTCTCTCTAAGAAATAAGTCAAAGGCGCGCAATTGGTATAAATAGACCAGCCGTTCATACAAGGCGTCGGGCCCCTGCCTAGTGTCACGGTATGCTTGCAAATAATTAACCACGTCCTTCAATTCATCCCTGCCAATCGGATCCAGAGAGTCAGCCAAACGCTTCTCTATTGCCAGCAAATTCTCCTCGCCAAAAATATCCTGCGTCCCACCGAGCTTCATAGGAATCTGTAAATGCTTGCGGCTCATGAAAGGGTCGTTTGTCCCCCTTATGTAATCTACCGATTCCCGAGCAATGCTTTCCAAGAATTCCTCCGATAAAGGAACCTTGCTCCATTGTCCGGGATTCAGGAGGTCTGGTTTCTCCACAAAAATTTCATCTGCTTCGCTATAAACTCCCCAAATGTAATAATCCAAAGCATGGATCAGCATAAAGATATTCTGTCGTTTGGCAGCCTCCTTCTGGGCAACGAATTGGTTATGCAATGAAAAACTAAACTCAAAAACCCGCTTCAAGAATTCAACCAGCTCTTGGCGCAACGGTGCCTTCGAGTGGCTGGCGATATATGTTCTCAATTCGACGATTAACTGCTCCGCATGCTTTTCGCTAAAAGCGGGATTCAGCAGTGCCCGCCGCACATTCCGCAAAGCGGCCTCATAGTCCATGTCTGTCGTCAAAACCGGTGCTACCGCCGCACGGTCATAGGACTTGCGCGCATCCTCAATGGTTTGGGCAACGATCCTGCCCGCCACCGCGTCCCAAGAAAATTTCTCCATCTTGTAATTGGGCCTGTCCGTCCACAATTCTACAGAATCCCTTCCAGGGACGCCTGCAATGGTGCCATTCAAAGATCTTACAAATGAAAAAATGGCTGAATACTTCTCTGGTTGTTTTTGCGAAACATATTTTGTATGCAGATCAATGGCCATCTCAAAAACTTCCCTCACAAGAAGCCTCAATTCCGGCGACGCGGACCTGCGGTTTGACACGTGGCGGGCAATAAAACGTCTAAGCTCCACGGAGGCCTCCTCCTGGACTCTATCACCTAAGTACAGGCTGCTTAACATGGTTTGGATCCTTCGCAATTCTTCATCAAAAATACCAGCCCCAGCAGTTACTGGTCGCTTTACCTTTACCTTCTCCAACCGGACGATTCCCATGGCCATGTCGCCTTGAGCTATGCCTGCCAGTTCCTCAGCGGTCCCGCTCTGGGCACGGTCTATGATCCGGGGCAGGTCTCTAAATGCTGTTCCCCCTGAAAAATATTTCCTTGGCACCCGCTTCCCGCTGGCCGCATCAACATCCTCTTTTATGAAATTAAAGACACCCCTCTTATACGCCTCCAGGTACTGCCCATAAATTTTTTCTTTGATTTGGGGGTCATCGTGCATGACCCCGGAAATTTTCGCCTTGTTGCTGTAGACCCGGTTCAACAACGCTTCTTTGACTGCCATTTTATACCATGTGGCGAGCACCATGCTGTAAAACATCTGCCGCAAAGGGGCAAAATGCTTGCCGTGATTGATCTCTTGCTCGATCTGGGGCAGAATCACCTCCCGGACGAGTTGGGAGTTGCCCGCCGGTGCCGTGGCCTTGGGAGTGGTTTTTCGCAGAGCTGTGTAATCCTCTTCCAACATCACTTTCAAATGCGCCCCGACCACAAATGCCGCATTGTGGCGCTCCAAAACTTTTGCCTTCTCAGCCACAATCCAAACTTTGTTGAAAATGTTGGCCGGCAGCAACGCCGTCCCCGACGGGGTGGCCCTGGCATAAACTTTGTCCCAGAATAACTTACCTATCTCTTTTCCGGGATAAATCAGGGAAGCGGTCAATTGTTTCAACACATAATCCTGGGCCAACATGTCCCGACCGAGCCCGGTTTGGCCAAGATCCAGGGGCACAATCCTGCCCTTTTCATAGGGGGACAAATTGACCCACAGGTCCTCTTCTTTGATTGTCAACGCTGCCAAAAAATATTTGATTAATTTTTCTGATTCTGTTTTAAATGCGGGGTCGCTGACTCTGAGGCCGGAAGATCCAGTGTCTAAAATAAACTCAAACAAAAGAGGGTCGTTCGGGTTAATCTTAAGGCCTTTGATCATGACGGGGCTGTACGGATCGGTCAGGACGACCATTGTTCCAGGCTGGGGCAAAACAAGAGCCTGACCATATGCCGGTGGGGGTATTAACGAGACTGGCATGGCCATACTGATGCTAGCAGCTATCCGCTTAAGAAGACCTGCCTTTACCATGGGACACTACAAAGATACCACATAAAACTAAGAAAGCCAAAAACTTCTCATTTGCCATTAGCCCGAGGGCATGTTAAGCTTTGAGTAGTTATGAAAATCACCGTGCAAATACTCATTTTGGCTCTCTGCGTGCTGCCTGCCCTTGGCAGGACCGAAGCTATCATTAGTTTACAAGACGGCTCCCAGCTTAGGGGCGAGGTGATTTCCATGCAGGATGGCGTTTATACGATTCAAACGCCCATCATAGGAACACTGCAAGTGCAAAGCAACCAGATCACGAGCATCAGCGCCGGCGGCACCAGTGCCCCCGCCAACCCGGTTCCGGAGACGGCACCGGCAGGCAATGCCAACAACGCCGAGATTAATCAAAAACTAAACACCATGCAAACTCAACTCCTGGCTGATCCGCAGTTCATCGCCGAGGTGCAGGAACTTGTCAACGATCCCGAAATCGTGCAACTCATGTCTGATCCTTCCATCATGCAGGCCGTCATGGCCAGGGACGTCCGTATGATGGAAAGTAACCCCCGCGCCAAAGAACTCATGGCCAATCCCAAAATGCAGGCCCTCATCGAAAAACTCCAGCGGCAAAACAGCAATCAATAACATAGTCTACTTATGCGCGTGCCGCAACTGCCCGCACGCGGCTCCCACTTCCCTCCCCCTCGGAGAACGAATGGTGGCATGGATGCCAAACTCTTCCAGCCGGTTTTTAAAGGTCTCCATCTCTGCCTGCGACGGTGTCTTGTGTTCAAATTCTGAAACCGGATTGTAGGGAATAAGGTTCATCTTGCAAATGATGCCTTTAAAGGCCTTTCTCAGGCACTGAACGGCATTCTCCGTGCAGGTCACGTCCTTAATGAGGATGTATTCGAAAGTGATTTGGCGTTTGGTCTCCCGCGCGTATTCCCGGCAGGTCCTGATCAACTCATCAAAGGGATATTTTTTATTGACCGGCATAAGCACATTGCGCGAGGCATTGTCATAGCCGTGCAAGGAAATGGCCAGTTCGATTTGCAAATTTTGTTTGGCGAGTTCTTTGATCTTTGGAACCAGTCCCACCGTCGAGATCGTAATATGGCGGGCCCCGATCCCTATGCCCTGGTGGGAATTGATGATCTTAATCGCCTTAAATAAATTATCAAAATTATCCAGCGGCTCCCCGGTGCCCATAAAGACAATGTTGCACAACGGCCGTTTGTGCTTGAGCGCCTCTTCTTTCACGTGCAAGACTTGGGTGAGGATCTCGGCGCAGGTCAAATTCCTCGACCATCCGCCAATCCCGCTGGCACAAAACCGGCATCCGAACTTGCAGCCGGCCTGCGTGGAAATGCATGCGGTTGTGCGCGTGGCCGTCGGGATCAAAACGCTTTCGACGGTTTCCCGGTCGTCTAAGTCAAATAAAAATTTGGTGGTGTGGTCTTTGGCCACTTGCTTGGCGGCAATCACCAGCGGTTTAAGATTAAAATTTGCCGATAATTTTTGACGAAGCTGCTCCGGCAGGTTAAGCATCTGATCAAAAGACCAAACACCCTTCTTATAAATCCATTCCGCCATCTGCTGCGCGCGGAAGGCCTTCTCGCCGATGGATTCAAAATAAGCGGTCAGCTCTTCAAAGGAATAATTGCGAATATCTTGGGGAGGGAGGGACACAAACCACCTATTTAAACACTTCTTTAAGTAACGCGGTGACGCGGGCCGCCGGGTCCGTCCGGATTTTGGCCTCTTGCTGCCCCAGCACTGTAAAGAGGCCCTCCAAGGTTTTGTCCAACACATAACTTGTCACGTCGGGAACGGGGAATTTCCCGGCAAAAGGCAAGGTCCGGTATTTGGTGACCAGCGCATCGTACTTTTGGGTGACCGCATACTTCCCCAAGGTCTTTGCCACCATAGGCGTAAACGCTTCTCGCAATTGCGCCGAGGACTTGCTTTTTAAATAGTTGGTCGCCGCGGTGCTCCCCCCGTTGAAAATGCCCATCGCATCGTTGATGGACATGCCGGCAATGGTACTTATAAAAATATCCCTGGCTCCAGGCGCCGCTGCTTCGGCGGCCCGGTTCATGCTGACGGTAAAATCATCCAGCTGTTTGCTAAAACCAATCATCCTCAAACCCTTGTCCAACGCTGCCAAATTCTGGGGCATAGCAATCTTGATGTCCTGGTTCTTCAAGAACCCGTCGGCCCGGCCAGTCAACTTCACCGCATTGTCAATGCCCACCTTCAAGGCTTCTTTGAGCCCGTCGGCCACCTTGGTCTGGCTGAGCGGCGTGTTGAGCACCTTGTTTAAACTGGTATCTTTGATTGTCTTGAGCTGGTCCCACATGCTTGCCCGGCAAAACGCCGCACCGAGACTGCCAAAGAGCAGCACCATCAAAAATTTACTGAAACCTTTCATCATGGATTATTCCTTGAACTCGCCGACGCTGCGGTATTTTTGATAGCGGGCTTCCAGGAGCGCATCGGTCTCCAAGGATGATAATTTTTTTAGATTCTTAAGCAGCGCCGATTTTAAGCTGGCCGCGGTGGCCTCGATGTCTCGGTGAGCCCCGCCCAGAGGCTCCGGGATGATATCATCCACAATCTTGTATTTGATCAAATCCTCGCCGTGGATCTTTAGGGCCTCGGCGGCCTGGGGGGCCTTGGCAGAACTCCTCCAAAGGATGGACGCACAACCTTCCGGCGAAATGACAGAGTAATACGCATGCTGTAAGATGAGCACCCGATCCGCCACTCCCACGCCAAGGGCCCCGCCGCTGCCCCCTTCGCCGATAATGGCGGCAATGATGGGCGTCCGTATGCTGGTCATGTCCCGCAAATTTTCCGCAATGGCCTGGGCTTGGCCCCGCTCTTCCGCGCCGATCCCGGGGTAAGCCCCCGGCGTATCGATCAAACAAATGATCGGAATATGGAATTTCGCCGCCATTCTCATTAAGCGCATGGCTTTGCGGTATCCTTCCGGATGGGCACAGCCAAAATTGCGCTGGATACTCTCTTTGACGTCGCGGCCTTTTTGATGGCCCATGAGCATGACCTTCTGCCCGTCGATTTTGGCAAAACCGCCGACCAGGGCCAGATCGTCGGCATACAAACGATCGCCGTGCAGCTCCAAGAATTCATCGGTCATCAAACGAATATAGTCGAGGGTGTAAGGACGTTTGGGGTGGCGGGCAATTTGCACCCGCTGCCACGGCGAGAGGTTGGCGTAAATGTCGTTTTTTAAGCGATCGAGCTTAGTTTCCAGGCGTTTGATTTCCGGTTCCAGGGTCACCCGCCGGGAGCTCATCTTGCGCAGCTCTTCTATCTTATTTTCCAGCTCGACAATCTGTTTTTCAAAATCCAAATCAGCCATGCTGCTCCCGTGATTACCGATTAATCCTGTATCACAACCGGCGCGCCGGTGGGCAAGAGATCAAAGAGCTCTTCCACGTCCGCGTTGCGCATGCGCACGCATCCGGCAGTCACTTGCTGGCCGATTTTCTCCGGCTCCGTGGTCCCATGAATGCCGTAATGGGGGTCAGTGTCAAACCCCATCCAACGGCTGCCCAGGACATTCTCCGGACTTTCCGCGGGGATCGGGTTGCTGCCTGGCTTAAACCACACGGGATTGGCCAATTTGGTGGCGATCTTAAAACTGCCGACGGGAGTAATGTTGTTGGCGCCGGTCGAGACCCGGTAAATTTTGACCACCTCATCCGCGGTCTTTAACATCAAAATATTTTGGGATTTATCGACGATGACGCTAAAGGGAGCGGTCCAGATCCGCAAGCTTTGGCCCACCCGGATGACATCGCTGCTTAAGCCATTGCTTTTTTTGATGAGCTCCTTGGTAGTGTTGTATTTTTTGGCCAATTTGCCCAAGGAATCATTCTGGACGACCCGGTATTTGAGGCTGTGCGGTGAGTCGGTGTTGGAGGTGATGATGTTTAAATTCAATGTGCCCAAACGTTCCTGCACCTCCTCGACCTGTTCGTAATCCGGATGGTCAGCGATGATTTTCTCGTAGGCCTCTTTGGCCTTGATTTTCTGCCCCTCGGATTCACGGGCCGATGCTTGCTCCAACAATTCCTTGACCGGCGCCGAGGCGCTCGCCACCCGAAGCTCGCCACTCCGGTCCACCTTTGCCGCCACCATCCAGCCGACGACGCCAAACACGGCCACTAACGCTATAATGATCATCGATCGCTTAGCCATATGTCCTCCCTAACGCCTCATGCACACCAACGCAAATTAATACAAAATCAGCGCGCACACAATGCCGAAGATGAAACCGGCCAGGACTTGCACCGGCGTGTGCCCGATCAGTTCCCGCAAACGTTTGTCCTCGATTTGACCCTTCCAGTAAAAATCATCCATCATTTTGTTCAAAATCCCGGCCTGTTGACCGGTGGAACGCCGCACCCCCTGGGCATCAAACATGGTGACCATGGTAAAGGAAGCCGCCACCGCAAAAATAGCCGAATCAAACCCATGTTCCAGGCCGACACAGGTGGCCAGGGCGGAGGCGCCTGCCGCATGACTAGATGGCATGCCGCCGGTCCCGATAAACCAGCGAAAATTAAACCGTTTTTCCTTAAAAAAGCCGCCCACCACTTTGGCCGTCTGGGCCAAACCCCAAACAATCAACGTAATGATAAAAATATGGTTCTGCGCGATTTCTTTAAAAAAATTATGGGGCATATGAAAAAAGATTGACGGGATCTGTGAATTTTGTTAGGTTACATTATATCTTGCCGCCTGGAAAAGTATATGAAAATTAATTTTGGCGTCAAAGGCCTTTTCCCCCAAGGCCATACTTAATTTCCCCCTCCTAACCCATGTTTTCCAAAGTCCGATGTATGGGCCTCTGCGGCCTGGACGCGTACCCTATCACCATAGAGGCGGATATTGCCGCTGGTTTGCCTGCTTTTACCTTAGTCGGCCTGCCAGACAGCGCGATTCGGGAAAGCCGGGAACGGGTGCGCAGCGCCATCAAAAATACCGGTTACGACTTCCCCAGCCACCGCATCACCATCAACCTGTCCCCGGCCGATACTAAGAAAGAGGGCCCTGGCTTTGATCTGGCCATCGCCTTAAGCATACTGGCGGCCAGCGGGCAAATTTCTCCTACGCTCCTCCTGCCCTACATGTTCCTGGGCGAACTCTCGCTAGATGGCACCTTGATGCCGATTAACGGCACCTTAGGCTGTGTGATGGGGATCGACCCCCAGGTCTGCCGCGGGGTGCTGGTGCCGGAAGCCAATGCCCGAGAAGCCGCCTTGGCCGGCCGGATTCCCATTCATGCGGCCAGGCACCTAAGAGAAGTGGTGCATTTCTTGATGGATCCTAATAGTTTTCCGCTGGCCTCGATGGATCCGGCGTCAAACGCATTGCCGCCCCCTTCGCCTCCCGGGTTGGATTTTTGTGATGTGAAAGGCCAGGCCACGGTGAAACGGGCCCTGGAAGTGGCCGCGGCCGGAGCGCATAACGTGCTTATGATAGGCCCTCCTGGCAGCGGCAAAACCATGCTAGCCAAACGGCTGGCGGGCATCCTTCCGGATATGTCTATGGCGGAAATTCTGGAGGTGACCAGAATCCATTCTGTGGCAGGTCTCTTGAGTGGGGTCGACTTATACCGCCACCGCCCATTTAGGGCCCCTCATCACACCGCCTCCGATATTGCCTTAATTGGCGGCGGGACCAACCCTAAACCCGGTGAGGTGAGTCTGGCCCACAACGGCGTTTTGTTTCTGGATGAACTCCCGGAGTTTAACCGCAGCGCCCTGGAGGTTTTGCGTCAACCGCTGGAAGAATATCAGGTCAGCATTGCCCGGGCCAACCGGACCTTGCAATTTCCAGCCAAATTTATGCTGGTGGCGGCCATGAACCCCTGCCCGTGCGGTTGGCGCCTGGGGGGACGCAGGACCTGCTCCTGCTCTTTGCTGCAAGTGGAAAATTATATGGGGAAAATTTCCGGGCCGCTGCTCGACCGCATCGACATCCATCTGGAAGTCGGCGCCTTAAAAACCATTGATCTGTTTGGTTTGGGAAGCGGCGAACCTTCCGCAGCCATCAAGCAACGCACCACCAACGCCCGGGCCCTGGCCCGCCAGCGCCTGCACAATGAAGGCCTGGGGGCCAACGCGCATATGCCACACCGATTGCTCAAAAACCATTGCCTCTTAAACGAACCCTGCCGGGACATGCTCAAGCGAGCGATGGAGAGTTTGGGCCTGTCCGGCCGGGCGCATGATAAAATTCTAAGAGTCGCCCGCACCGTCGCTGATCTGGAGAATATGAAAGACATCCAGCCGCGGCATCTGGCCGAGGCGATTGGGTATAGGACTTTAGATAGGATGAAATAAAGAAAGGATACTGATGACCAGAGAGCGGTGTTCGCGGCAATCAGAAGACTTATTGATCCGCCCGTTAGAGAACTTAAAGTTCCTTTTGGCTTTTCCTCTGCCCCCGCCCCTACTCCGCAGTAACGTTCTGCTGGACATCGGACACGGCTTCGGGCTTCGCAAACACACCCAGCTTCACCTGCGATTCCTGCAGGTCATCCTTGGCCTTTTCCAGCGCCTGATAAACATCATTGTATTTATTCTTAAGCGATGCTTGGCTGACTAAGAGATCTTCCATGTTTTCCTTCAAAATCTGCACCTGCTGGCCCATGGCAATATAATCCGGATCATTTTTGAGCAAGGCCTGCTGTTTCAAACGCAATTTCCCTTTCAGGGTGGCGATTTGCTCCTTGGCGTCCTTGAGGGCCTCTTTCAATCGGGCGGCATCGTTGATGCGGTTCGCTTCCCTCAATTTATTCTCGGTCTCTTTCAATTGCGCCGTCAAGGCCACGACCCTGCTGCGTTCCTCGGTCGGGACGACAGGCATCGCCTGGGCCTTCATCGACGGTGAAAGCAAATCGATCTTGTTTTCCTTCAATTGTGTTTTCAGCCGGGCAATCTCTTTTTCTTTCCACTCGACATCTTCCCCCAGCTTGCCCATGCGCAATTGCTGTTTCTCCACATCGGCTTGCAAGGCCTTTAAAGCTTGATCTTGGGCCTGGAACTCTTTGGAGTTGACATTGAGCTCTTTTTGAAGTTTGGCCACCTGGGTCTCTTTGTCCTTAAGAAGGATGTTCAGCTGGATGACTTCCTCGCGTGAGGATTTGAGCATGTCCTGCAAGCGGGCAAGGTCGTCGCTGTGGTCGACTTGTTTGAGTTTCGCCTCCACCACCGTGAGCTGCTCTTTCAATTTAGCCATTTGCTCTTCGCTGGATTTTAACTGCTCCTTGAGCCGGGCCGCCAAGCTGTCCTGCTCCTTGGTTTTTTCTTCCAGGGTCGCCTGGGCCAATCCCAGGGAAAGCTTTTTACCATGGGCCACCTTCTTGGCCTCATCGAGTTGCTGATGCGCCGCTTCAATGTCCAATTGCTTGGCGCGCAACTGGCCTTGGGCCTTAGCCAATTCGGCATTGAGTTTCTCAATCTGGGCCCGATGGGCAGCCAAGGTTTGGTATTGCCCGTCGGTAACATCCGAAGTTTCCTTCAAACGGTCTTTGAAACGGTCCATGAGACGATACAGGTCCTCTTTTTCTTTTGTCTTTTGTTCAATCGCATTATTTAAGCGGGCGGACTTTTGGTCCATCAGCTGAATCGATTGCTCCAACCGAGAAACGTTCTGGTCATATTCGTTTTGTTTGGCCGACAAGGTGGACGCGGTTTGGTCCAAACGCTCTTTATACACCAAGGCCGTCTGGCGGTCCCGTTGCTGTCTTAGAGCGGCCAAACGATTTTTCTGGTCCAGCAAAGCAATGTGCTCCTGCTGTTTGGCAGTCAGCACGTCTTGCAATTGGGCCCGCTCTTTGGTATGGGCCAACACCCCGGTCTGCCTATTAAACTTATCTCTGAGTTCCAACCCTTTAGTACGGATCATTTGGAACGCAGTGTCATCTTTGCTCAGATCCGCATTCAATCTGGCAATTTCGTCTTTGGCGTCTGCCAATGATTGTTTCAGGGCAGCCATTTCCGCATCATTTAATAAAGCATCCTCGTGCTGGGTCTTATCTTCCCGTTCCTTCTCGGCAGCGTACCCTTCTTTGAGCTCAACGATTTGCTGGTCTTTATAAATGACGAATTTCTTTAACCAGTCAGGGGCCTCTTTGGACTGAACATCTTTGGATTCGACATCTGGAGATGGAAGTTGCTGCGGGGGCTGGGACTGCTGTTGTTCAAGTTTACTCTTTAACGCGGCAATGAGCTCGTCCTGTTCCTTTAATTTCTTCTTCAAGGAGAGGCCTTTTTCACGGATCAGGGCAAAGGCATTCTCATCCTTGGCAAGTTCCGCCTTTAAATCAGCGATTTCTCTGTCTTTGTCGACGGCCGGACGATCAACAATAACGACCGCGTTCCCAGAAGACTCAGGAGAGGACGTTACAGGGTTTTTTTTTCCGAATCAGGTGACAAGACCACCGGTTGTTCCATATTTTGTCCGGGTCCCGTGGTGGCGTCCATGTTCTCTTCCTGGGCCTGTCCCTGGGTACCGTCAAAATGGTCCTTCATATGGCGTTGGTGGTTGGCCTCTTCTTCCTGCAGGCGTTTGAAGATATCTTCATACCGGGCCAAGATCTTCTTGATCCGGTCCGCTTCACCGTCGGCCGTGGTCAATTGTTTCTTGAGGTCCTCGACCTGGGCTTGGTGTTCTTCCGGTTTCACGGCATTGGCCAATTCATCTTTCAATTTGCTGATCAAATCCTGTTGGTCTTTTAATTTATCTTTAAACGCATCGCCTTTTTCTTTAATGCGCTTGAATGCTTCGTTGTCCTTGTCGAGCTCGCTCTTTAAATCAGCGACTTCTTTCGCGTTCGCCGACAATTCATCTTTGAGCGCATTGATCTGTTTGGCTAATTCCGCGTTTTCCTCAGCGGTCTTACGGGCCTGACCAGCGTATTTGTTGAGCAGTTCTTTGGCAATGTCCTCGTTGGCGTTGTCGACTTTGCCTTCATACTCCTTGATCACATCATCGTAATCTCCACCATAAGTCCCGCTCGAGGCTGACACCGCATGATCAGGGCGCTCCGCTTCGGTCCAGTCCTCGTCATCATCCATCTTCATGATTTCTTTTTTGTGTACGGCCGGGGTTCTTTTCTGATGCTGTCTTTCTCTGGACGATAAACGGTCGCGCAAACCACTGGCTTCTCTATGGGCAGCCGATAACTGTTTTTTTAAGTCTCTGACTTCGGCGGACTGATGGTTTCGAACCGGTCTGACGCTCTTCCTGGCATCATTGAGCAGTTTCTTGAGCGACGCAATTTCTCTGTCTTTGTTCTTAATGATTCTCTTTAAATCAACGATGCGTTGGTCTCTGTCACGGATGATGCGTTTGAGCTTGGCAATCTTGTCGGCGCGGCTGCCGACAACACCGTTTAAAAACGAAAGCCCGCGGGTTTTATGCGCGTACTCATCCTTAATATCGTCCATTTCATCCGGGCTTGCTGTCTTCATCCGGCGTTCGTAATCTTTCTTTAGCCGATCATAACGGGCATTGGCCTGGGCCAAGTCGTTGCGGGTGTCCTTCAATTCTCTTTTGAGAGCATCCATATCGCGCAATTTTTTGAACATTTGATCATTTTGTTTGTCCAACAAGTTCTTTTGTTGGGACACGGCTCCATTGAATGCACCGTCGCGGTCAAGCAGTTCCAGGGCCCTTTGCAAATTGCGGCGCAAAGCAGCCAACTGGGCGGTTTGCTCTTCAATGTTTTGTTCCTGGTCCCCAACCTGGTTTAAGCAATCGTCCAATATTTGTTTTAAGTTCATCAGGTCCCGATTGTCGGCGAACATATGCAGCTGGTCGGCCATAGAGCGTTTTTTCTGCTCCATGGACGTGGCCAGGTCTTTGTTTTCTTTAATCAGCGCTCTGACTTCTTCGCGGGTGTAGTCGGCATCTTTGGCTTCAGCCAAAAGGATCGGCTTCACAAAGATAGGTGGAGACACCACGTCGTAGGCCATGACATTCGTAGGGAAGGCGATTAAGAGGACTGCGACAATTATAAGATTTAAGTTTTTCATGATGACATTACTCCGTTTGGTTGCGCATTTGATTGATTTCTTGTTTTAGGATCGCCAGGGCCTGATCTTCAGCCGCAATTGCCGCTTTAAGGTCTTCATTGGAATCGATCGCAACCGGGACATACGGTTTCCTGCCTGCATCCGCCAACTTGGCAACTATCAACTGGGGAGCCGGGAATTCCATACAGCACATGATTTCCGGGAGTTGCATCTTCTGGATTTTCTCAAGGTAAGTGAGGGCGGTGGCGTTGTGTGGATCCATTTGCAAAGCGCGATTGAACGCGGGGGCCGCTTGCACATAATCATGGCGATCATATAAGGCTTTAGCGTACGTGGCAACCTGATTGGCAGTCAATTCCTTCAAAGTTTGATCAGAGGTCTCGGCGGCACCTGCCGTGCTGATCCAGAGCGTCATGCTGAGTACAACCAGTAGTGTCTTCATATCACAACCTATTGATGTATAATGCCTTATGTTATTTTAACTTTATTTCTCCCTGCCTTTTCATCCACGAGTAGCAGGTAATTGAAGGAAGTATAGCACCCAAAGTGGGTATCGTCAACCTGGCCAGCCCACAAAGATTTATACCCCCTTTTGCCTTTTTATGCTATAAATACCCCCTGTGGAAGCCGCAGCTACCCCCATGCTCAGGCAATACCAAGAAATCAAGTCCCGGCACCAGGACTGCATCCTATTTTTCCGGCTGGGGGATTTTTACGAAATGTTCTTTGAGGATGCCCTGGTGGCTTCCTCTATATTAGACCTGGTGCTGACCTCCCGCGGCCAGGATGCCTCAGGCAAAGTACCCATGTGCGGGATCCCCTATCACTCCGCAGACAATTACATCGCCAAACTGGTCAAAGCCGGCAAAAAAGTGGCAATTTGCGAGCAAATGGAAGACCCCGGCCTGGGCAAAGGCATTGTGAAACGGGATGTCATCCGCGTGATCACCGCTGGGACCTACTTGGATGATGCCGCGGAGTCCCGGTATCTGTTGTGCCTGGCCCCTGATAAAGACGGCGGCCTGGGGTATGCTTTTTGCGATACGGCCGGTGGCATTATCCGCACCAATACCCTGAAAAATTCCTTCGGCGCGGTGGAATTGCTCTCCAAACTGCCGGTGTTCGAATGTATCTTCCCGGAATCCAGTGAGGACCCAGTTAAAGAACTGCTGGCCCACCCTTTGCTTAAAACCAAAAATATTTTGCTGACTCCCTATCAAGACTGGTGTTTTAATCAAGAAATGGCGCATAAAGAACTCTGCGCGCATTTGGGGGTGCTCAATTTAAATGGGTTTGGCATTGAAACACTGCCCGGGGCCCAGTCGGCCTGCGGGGCCTTGCTGGAATATTTGCGCGCGGTCAACAAAACGCCGCTCAAACACATCGACCGCATCAGCCTTTACACCGATGATGAATATGTATTTATCTCGCCGGCGGCGCATTATGGTTTGGAAATGGAAACGCTGCTGGCCACGCTGGACATGACTAAAACTCCGATGGGGCGGCGGGCCTTTCGTTTTTGGTTATACCACCCGCTCAAGAAGGTGCCGGCCATTGTGCAGCGTCAAGACGCGGTGGCGGGTTTGCGCGACCGGGAACAGGGCCGGGCGGCGGAGAAACTAGCGGAGCTGTTTAAAAACTTGCCGGACTTAGAAAAAGCCTTATCCCGCATCAGCTGCGGCTGCTCGTCGGTCAAAGACCTGTTGGCCTTGCGCCAGGGGTTGCTGAGAGCTCCGCTGATCGCTGAGGCCACGCAGCCATTTGCTCACCCGTTGCTGCAGGTCAGCGATTTGCCGGCCTTGCGCGAATATGTGACCGCCACCATCAATCCGGATGTGCCTTTAAGCAAACCAGAGGGAAAAGTCGTGCAGGCCGGGGTTGATTTGGAATTGGACCAGCTGCGCGACATTCAAGAGCACGGCCGCCGCTGGCTGGCGGAATTTCAGGCCCGGGAGATCAAACGCACCGGCATATCGTCGCTGAAAGTGGGTTTCAATAATATTTACGGGTATTACATCGAAATCACCAAGACCCATCAAAAAGCGGTGCCGGAGGACTACCTCCGCAAGCAAACCTTAGTCAGCGGCGAACGCTACATCACGCCGGAGCTCAAAGAGTACGAAGAAAAAATCCTGACCGCCCAGGACAAGATTATGGCGATTGAAAAACGCATCTTGGCCGACGTGCAGGCAAAAATCCTGCAGAGCGCTTCCGACATCCACCGCTACTGCGAGAGCATTGCTGCCGCTGATTGCCTATTGTCGCTGTATAAACTTTTCAGCTGGGGCGGCTACATTTTGCCGCAAATCAATGAAGAGGACGTTCTCTCGATCACTGACGGACGACACCCCATTGTTGAGAAGAATGTGCGGGAGGGCTTTACGCCCAACGACACCCTCCTGGATGCGCAAGAACATCAATTGGTGATTTTGACCGGGCCCAACATGGCGGGCAAGAGCACGTTTATCCGCCAGAGCGCTTTGCTCGTCATCATGGCCCAGGTGGGAGCGCCTATTCCCGCCGGCAGCGCCATCGTCGGCATTGCCGATAAAATTTTTACCCGCATCGGCGCGCACGATGACATTGCCAAAGGCCAATCCACTTTTATGGTGGAAATGACCGAATGCGCCCATATTTTAAACAATCTGACCCCCCGCTCGCTGGTCATCCTGGATGAGATCGGACGCGGCACCTCAACGTCCGACGGGCTTTCACTGGCCTGGGCCCTGGCCGAGCACATGCACACGCAAAAGGCCCGCACCCTCTTTGCCACGCATTTCCATGAGCTGGTGGCGCTGGCCGACCAATTTCCGGGCATCAAAAACTACAATGTCGCGGTCAAAGAGTGGAAAGATAAAATCATTTTCCTGCACAAAATCGTGCCGGGCGGCAGCGACGACAGTTATGGGATTTATGTGGCCAAGCTGGCTGGAATGCCGGAGGCCGTCATCAAACGCTCCAAGGAAATTTTGTCGGAACTGGAAATCGGCATGCCCACGCCTTACCGTAAACGCGAGGCCCAGCTCAATTTATTTGCTCCATCGGCCAATCCCGCCCTGGAAGAATTGAAAGCCAAATTGGATGAGATCGACATCAACAACCTCACGCCCATGGAGGCGTTGAAAAAGTTACAGGAGTTAAAGGAAAATTAGGGCCAGCCCCCTATTTTCTGTCCCTACTTATTATGCCTGTCAACATACTGTCCTTAGACGTCATTGCCAAGATCGCCGCTGGTGAGGTGGTGGACCGCCCGGGTTCCGTGGTGAAGGAATTGCTGGAGAATTCCATTGACGCCGGGGCCCAAGCCATCGAGATCCATTTAAAAGATGCCGGCAAGGAACTTATCCACATCAAAGACGACGGGTGCGGCATTGCCAAAGCTGATCTGCCCAACCTCTTTCACCGCCACGCCACCAGTAAAATTTTGCACATCGATGATTTGGCGGAGCTCCGTTCCATGGGCTTCCGGGGTGAGGCACTGTATTCCATTGCCGCCGTCAGCGACGTTACATTGAACTCACAGACCCGCGGGCAGGCCGAGGCGTGGTCTATCCAGGTGCGCGGCGGCAAACGGCTAAGACTGGATCCTAAGGCGATCACCCAGCCCGGCACGGACATCCAAATCGCGGAGCTGTTCTTTAACACCCCTGCCCGTCGAAAATTCTTAAAAAGCAACACTTCCGAAATGAACCACATCCTGGGCGCAGTCATCCCCTACACATTAATGTATCCGGAGAAAAAATTCCTGCTCACCCATGCCGGCCGCGCGTTGCTGGACCTTAAACCAGCCGGGACGCGCAAAGACCGGGTAGCGGCGGTATTGGGCTTGGATCAAAACCATTTGCTAGAGACTTCGCAGGATTTGCCACCGGAGGAGGTTTCGATAAAAGCCATCCTTGGCAATATCAATGTCCAGCGTCCTCGACGGGACATGCAATATATTTTTATCAACCAGCGGCCGGTGGAAAGCAAGTCCCTAAATTTTGCGGTCAACGATATGTACCGGGCCATCTTACCGCCGGGTGTTTATCCGGCGTTCATGCTAGACATCCGGTTGGACCCCGCCCGCGTGGATGTCAACATCCACCCCTCCAAACGCGAGGTGCGTATCAAGGATGAAGCAACATTGTCCTCCCTGGTACGTCATTTAACGGAATACACACTCATGCGTTTCGGCAACCCCAGAACGCTTGAGCATGGCCTGCCCGCCGACAAAATCATTTTTGGGCCCGGCCAAATTCGGCAAACCAATTTTTTTAAGTTCCCCGTCCAGCCGAATGCGGTGGGCGTCAGCGAACCGACGTCCGCAGACCTGTTTGGCAGCGACGATTCTCTGCAAACCAAATTTGCCCATGCCCGCTTTATCGGAGCCTTCATCAACAAATACCTGCTCTTTGAAGAGGGCACCTCCCTTTTCTTGGTCGACCAGCATGCGGCGCAGGAACGCATCATGTTCGAAAAATTTCAAAAGCAAATCGAAGCAGGGACGATCGAAGTGCAGCCGTTGCTGACGCCGGTGCTGCTTAAGTTAAGCGCACAAGAACGCACGATTTGGCATGAAGCAGAAGAAAAAATCAAGGACGTGGGGATTGAAACCGCCCTATTTGATGAGGACACCCTGGCGGTGCACACCCAACCGTTGCTGCTAAACAACATCGAGAACGCGGTCCGCACCCTGCTTGGCGGCGATGACATTGCCCGCTGCGACCGCAGCACCATTGCCCGACGGGCCTGCAAGGCCTCCATTGTCACCGGCGATACGTTAAGCCCACAGCAAGCCGATTACCAACGCCAACAATTGCTCGCCTGCCAAGACCCCTATACCTGCCCGCATGGCCGGCCGACAGTCATTGAGCTCAAAGAAAATTTCCTTGATCGGCAATTCTTAAGATAACAGCAGGACACTAAACATGCCAATTTTGGGCTGCACTCGCTTAACCGCAGCCCAATCTTCAGCCATGGAAGGGTGAATACGCCCCGCATCATTAGGGTCCAGGCATACGTGCATGGAAAATCGCTTGCCGTAGGCCGAGTTGACTTCCTCGTAGGCTCCTTTGGCCGGTGGCCTGGGCTGTCAAGAGCGTACAAACAGCCCCAGGGGTAAAATAGAGATATCTAGGGTTTTACGCATACGCATAAACCTCGGGTTCTGGAAAGCGATTTCTTTTCGTATAAACCCCCCTAAAATATACTTTCTGACTCTTGTATGCCGTTTTGGGATGTGCTATAGTTGTTACGGTTTGTTATTATACATCATACATTATACAAAGGAGAGTCGTATGAAAAAAGTTATCCGTAACAAAGGCTTCACGCTAGTCGAAATCATGATCGTGGTGGCGATTATTGCCCTGTTGGCCGCTATTGCGATCCCTAACCTGCTCAGGGCAAAACTCAATGCCAATGATTCGTTGGCAAAGTCAACGGTGCGGGCCATGTCCACGGCTGCTGAATCCTATGCAACCGCCAACAATGGCAATTACCCGATTGACATTACCTCCTTAACGGGGGCAAGTCCGGCATTCTTAAATAACGCCTATTGCGGCACCACCATCAGTGGTTATGCGTATACCTGCGCATTCACCAACAGTAGCTATTCCTTCATCGCGACACCGGTTACTGTGGGTACAACCGGCACGACGACCCAGACCATCAGTACTGGCGGGGTTTTAGTACCGTAAGAGATAACAAACCAATCTGCACCTTAAGAGCCGTCTCAGTTTCACGAGGCGGCTCTTAAATTTTGGGGGACAAAAGTAGGGACAGCGCCCTCTACCTTATTTGTTGACTGAAATTGGAGAATCTTTGGGTTACCTTTTCGGCTCCGGTTGTCTTTTTCCGCCAGTCTTCGCCAGATTTCCAGCAACACAACGCACCTTCGGTGCTGTGTTGCTGAATCGGTGACGTTGATTGGCGGGACAACAGTCGCCTCAAAATTAACCCAAAGATCCTCCAATTTGTTAAACTTAAAAAATAGGGCGCTGTCCCTACTTTTGTCCTCTACTTTTCATAGTAATAAAGAATCCCCACGAACATTTCATCTCCGCTGTTTGGGCCCCATTGCACCTCAACGGAAGGATCGGGATTGTCAGGATTCTGGGCGGAATTGTCATAGACCGCTTCGAGCAAAACTTTCGTACCGGCCGGCAAGATTTTGGGCTTTTGCAGCATATATTGCCTCTGCCATCGGAATCTATAACGCGGTACCGACAAGAGCGGTTCCCGACGGCCGTCCGGATAAATTAAGGTAAAGGCCATGGACTTGCCGCGGACATGCATGTGCGGCGTCACCGCCAAAAGCACTACCTTCTTTGGAAACACATAAGTCCCTTGAAACAGAAAGTCAGCCGCTCCGGCGGGAATTTTCAAAGTCCGGTCCAACATGGTTTGCACGGACAAAACATGTGCCGGTTTGCGTTTGTGGGTATAAATCCCAAGGTGCGTGAGATCTTTTTCCGGTTTTCCCGAAGGAATATAATGCATGCGCACCAGCAGCCGGGCACCTTTAGGCATAAACATTCCCGTATCCCTGGGCAATTCAAAGGCGCCGCTGCCGGGGGCGTAACCAAATACCACTTGACCCTTCCTTGCCCCCATCCCGGAATCGGTGAACCAATTGTCGTCGGACTGTGCCTGAACCTCCGCTAAACTTGCCACCACATTTGCATGATGCACAATCTTAGGGTTGCTGGAGCGCAATTCAAAACCCCGCACCCAAATGTCCCGCGGCACCGGCTCCGTCAGCACAATAGTCCTGAAATCATCCGTTCCCGTCGCTGGAATTTCTTCCTCTTTAGGCATGGTGAACATAAGGTCTGGTTTGCCCAGGGCCCATTCGCTCTGAGCCCTTTGCGGCAGCCGCTCAAGCGGATCTTGGCCCGTCCCCCTTAAACTCCCTTGGTCAAGCCAATGGATAAGGGTGCGCACTTCCGCCGGCGACAGCTGTGGCCACGGCGGCATACTTTGAGTAAGCACAACTTCACCGATCATGGCGCTCCAGCCCTTGACTTTAGCGTAGTTGTTCATGCTCCACGGTGCCATCCCGCCGTCGCGATGGCAACGCACACAATGCTTAAGCAATATGGGGGCCACATCAGCCGTGTAGGTCCTTGGCCGTCCCGCCTCCGTGCGGCTGATCAGGCATCCTTGGATCAAAGGGGTCGACGCGGGTAGGGGTTGATGCGCCAACTTGGCCGCGAGTGCTTCCCGCAGCTGCGCATCGACGGTGCCTTCATAAACAACCTCCCAAGTTTTCGGATCAATGACCAAGGTTTGGGTGGTGCGCGTGATTCCTAATTTTTCCGAAATGATTTGCGATGGGTCGAGCAGGACAGGCAGGTCAAGGCCGTAGTCCGCGACCTCTTGGGTAATGGCCTCCGCCTCGTCCTGCAGATTGGCATTGAGCATAAAGAAGGCCACGCCTTGCGGGGCAAATTCTTGATTTAGCTCGCGGATAAAACTATAGGCTTTTCGCAACAGAGGACAGCCGTTGCCCTGGGCGATTACAACAATGGCATTCTTATGGGTGTGAGAGTACAGCTCGTGGAATCTTCCAGTTTGGTCAAGCAGAGCAAAATTATTCACCTTGGGGGCAGCCGGCGCAGCGGCTGCACATAACGAGCCCGCGACCACCAACAAAGCGAACCCACCAATTTTTGCTTTTTGATTTAGAGCCATGCTGGGAGTATAATACTGGCCAGGGAGCAAATATGGAACTCTATTTTTTAAGACATGCCATTGCCGTGCCTCGGGGCAGCGGCGCAGACGACAGCCAACGGCCGCTCACGGCAGATGGCCGTATTAAAATGCTGGAAATCGCCCAGGGGATGAAATCGCTGGAGTTGTCCTTTGAGACGCTGCTGTCCAGCCCTTATGTCCGGGCCAGGCAAACAGCCGAGATTGTGGCCAAAGTCTTTAACATCAAAAAAACTAAAATTATTTATACCCGAACGCTGGTTCCCGGTGATCCCTCGTTCGCCGATCTCGTGCAAACCATCAATGCCCGGGCCCGCAAATCCAGTAAACTCCTCTTGGTTGGACACGAGCCTCATCTTAGCCAATTTATTTCTTTTCTGCTGGCTAGTCGACAGCAAATCGCCATTGAACTAAAAAAAGGCGGGCTCTGCTTTTTGACCGCCCCAAGAATCTCCGGTTCCGGCGGAGGCGCCACTTTACACTGGTTGCTCACCCCCTCCCAGCTGCGCCGGACCCGCTAGCCGAGCAGCATTAGCTGCTGGATTGCGGGACAATGGTCACGGTGATCTTTTCAAAATCGCGGATGACCGTCAGCACCGACGTGTGGCCGATGGCTTGATTGGTGAGCAGGCGGTGCAAATCATCGATACTGCTGATCAACTGGCCGTCCATAGCGACAATCACATCCGCCTCGCGCAAACCCGCCAATGCAGCTGGACTGTTCTTGTCAAAACCAGCCACGCCCACTCCGGATTCAACGGCATTCTGATCGACGTGGAATAACCCTGTTGGCAAAGGCACATTCTGCGCCATGATCCCGATAAAACCCCGGGTGATGCGGCCGTAATGCATGAGCTCCGCCACAATAAATTGCGCCGTATTTGAGGGAATGGCAAAACATAGCCCTTGGGCCGGCAAAATCATCGCCGTATTAACGCCGACGGCCTCGCCGGCGCTATTAAGCAAAGGTCCCCCCGAATTACCCGGGTTAAGGGCAGCATCGGTTTGCACGATTTGTTCAATCAGGCGCCCGGATTGCGAACGCATCGAGCGGCCTAAAGCACTAATCACGCCGGCTGTTAACGTGCACTGAAACCCATACGGGTTTCCGATGGCAATGGCGATTTGCCCCACGCGCAAACGCGAAGAATCCCCTAACTTGGTGTAGCTTAAGCCCTGCATGCTCACGTGAATGACCGCCAAATCGGTGTGCGGGTCATCGCCGATCAAATGGGCCTCGGCTTTTCGTCCGTCGAGAAACGTGACCGAAATGGACTTGGCCCCATGCACGACGTGGCTGTTGGTGACGATGAACCCATCCGGGGTAAACACAAAACCAGAACCACTGCCCTGCCGTTGATGTTTGACATCAATGTTAACGACTGTAGACGAGGCGCGGTCGAAAACTCCACTGACTGTTTGGGAATAACTATCGAGCAATTGTTCATCAGAATCGCGGGTGATCATAGCGTCCCCCTTTCTTAAGAACCATGTGGAAATCCATTATACAAGGCAAACGGCTTTTGTGCAACTGCTGCGGCTCGACGGAAAATTAAAATCCTTGGATGGCTTTGTAAATCCGCTCCGCCATGATCTTATAGCCCGCGCTGTTGGGGTGGATATTGTCGTACTTGTACTGCGGGTTAAACAGGATGTCTTTGAGGATGTCGGCAACCAGCAACACATGTTTCGTTTTGGCCATCTGCTCAAAATCTTTCGCATACCCATCGGAGAAAAATCCGGTCTTGACCGTCGCCCATACCACCATGGCTCCGTGGGCCTGGATTTGATTGATGATGGCTTCCATGTTCTTTAATGTCTCCGACTTAGGCACGTGCTGTAAAAAATCATTGCCCCCTAAGGTGATGATGACGATTTTGGGGTTGTGGGCCAAGACGTCGCTGTCTAGGCGCCGCAAGGCCGTGGCCGTGGTGTCGCCGGGGACACCGGCGTTGATGACGGGTAAGGCAACTTTGCCCTTCAGGATTGAAGGGTAATCCTGACCGGGGTCAGCCCCATATCCCGCCGTGATGCTGTCGCCGAAGCACACAATGGATGTACCTTTGGAATCGTGATTGGTGATTTTGGCCTGGCAGCCGATGAATAACAGCAATGCCGGCACGAGGAGCCAGTGTTTTCTGTGTGCCATGACGTATATTATAATATATTGACGCCGGCGCAACTATGTTATATTTTATGTCTCTTGCGCTTGCGCCCGCATGCCATTTCCGGCCCCATCGTCTAGCCTGGTCAGGACGTCTGCTTCTCAGGCAGAAAACACCGGTTCAAATCCGGTTGGGGCTAGTTAATTTGAAAAGAGCTTTTGCTCTTTTCAAATTAACTTCGTCCTTCCGTTTGAACCGAAACCTATGGTTATAAAATGAAGAAAGCTATGGTTTGGATTAATTTGGCAGTTATTTTTTCGACCTTGTTTTGCTGGCTTTGTATAAATAACCTGCCTGAAAAATATCAATCCTATATTTCTGGGTTGGGAATATTCGTCTATTTTGGAGGACCTTTTATTATCAATTTATTCCTTCTTCGCAAAACTACATTGCCGACTAAAACAATGGCTAATGTAAGCCTTGCTTTGCTTTCTTTGTTGGCGCTTGTTGATGTCTTATCCCAAATTTTTATTTATATGGATCAATATGCAAGCGAAGTCATTAAAGGAATTGCGGGAATTAAGTGTGCGTGGGTATATTTTTTTATATTCTTACCCCTGTGGATTGCTTACCTTATTATTCTTGTAATATTAAAAATTAAAAGAAATGTGTTTTATTTACGGTAGGTTTTTTTGTTGAGGATAGGAAAACAATTGGGAGTAGCGACATTTTTTCACGCCACTTTTTGCTGGTTTTTATTTTACTAATACTAAATCTTTATGGGTGTGCGCGTGCGGTCCCTGAACTTTTTCCGTCATCAGAAATCAATCGATCTCATAAAGTATCATCAAAACATGTCTTCGTATTGAACCACGGTTGGCATACGGGCCTTGTAATAAAACGTGCGGATATTCCCAATAACCTTTGGCCTGAGAGTAATGACTTTAAAGACTACGAGTATTTAGAAGTCGGTTGGGGAGACAAAGGGTTTTATCAAACCAAAAAGATTACATTAGGACGCAATAAATCAACCGATACAAACCTCTGCAGCGCTCTACAACCATCCCGGTCCCGCCAACACCCGGTTATATTCAAAATTTTCCGCATTCTCCATTAGAAATTTTGAATCCGCGACCTTAATTTTCCAGAGGAGCGAAATCCCGTTGGGGCTACCAGTTAGTCTAAGGAATCGCCATACAATTTCAATGCCCAATTCCAAAGGCTTGATGGCCACATGATCGTGGCAATTCTTTGCGAATAATGGTATTCTAATTTCATGCAACGATCGCCGAAGGATATTTTATTTGATACCGTAACGCCACTGGGTTTTCATGTGCGCGTCAGCCGCGCGTATTGGCAGGTTATTATTAGCATAAAGCATCCAATAATGGCCGGTCATTAGAAAGACGACAAGGCAGCCCTCGAACATCCCGAAGAAATCCGGTGCAGCAAAGCGGATAAAGATGTTTTTTTATTTTATAAAACTCAGCGCAAGAGACGATGGGTGTGCGCGGTGAGCAAAAAAACCAATGGCGATGGATTTTTGATAACAGCTGATCCGACCGATTCAATTAAGGCAGGAGAAAAAATATGGCCCAAGTAAAAGTATTTTATGATCAAACAGGCAATACACTTACGGTTTGGTCTGACGAACCTAAGAGTGACTACATTTGCGAAGAGACGACAGAAGAAGTGGTTTTAATGAAAGATAAAGCCGGGCATGTGTTGGGTTTTGAGAAATTGAATTTCGAAGTGGTCAAGCCGGACCATTTGAATGTGGCCTTTGAAACCATAAATCAATAGAAGCATTCCTTTCCAACTTGTCTCATCTTGATTTGTCTTGAAACACGTTGTCCAATAGCCTTACTCTTTGGTGGTGGAATGAGGAATATTTTCTGGGCACTAGTTTTATTAATTGGCTTATCGGCACCAGGAGTTGCCGTGGAAAAAGTCAATGCCCAACCTCGGGGTGTTGAAAAATATTTAGATGAATTTTGCTCTCTGCAAGATTTTCCGATGATCTACACAGCCATTAAGAATGTTCTGCAGAAAATTCCTTATGAAGATTTTTTGAAAGTCACTGATCGGAGGCGTCCGGTTCTTTTTGTGGAATTCTATGATTCAGGGACAGCCCGCTTCGCCAGCTCGCAGGAATTTATTGTTTCAAAAGATGACCAGCCCTGTTGCCAAGAAGGATTTACCATCATTAAGTTGGGGCTGGGTTTAGGAAAGGCCAAAAATTCGGATCCGGTCGAGGGTGTGGTGGCCCACGAATTGGCGCACCGGGTCCTGGATCATGTCCGCAAAGGTCACACGGACTGTGATGCCGAGCGAACCGCTAATGCCTTGGTCAAAAAATGGGGCTTTATGAAGGAATTTAAAAAAGCCAGTAAGGTGTTTGGCCAACGGCAAGGGGACCCTGCTTCTTGCCAAGAAAAACGGGCAAAGCCGCGGGGGCCAGTCTCCTAGCCCTCTCCTCCTTCTGAAATTTATTGCTTCCAACAACCGCTATGTTAGAATGACCGCAAGTGTAAAGAAAGGCCCCCAGGCGAATGAAATCCTCTTTTGTTGTTTTCTTATTCCTTTCCGCTTTCCTTCTTTACAATTTAGTCCAATATATTTTGCGGCGGCCGGATGTTGTGCGTCAGATCAGAGCATTTTTCAGCAGTATTTTGAAGGATTCCAACAATCTGAAAATCGGAGGAAATATGAGGAAGCAGTTGCTGGGGTTGGTGGCCTTGGTCGCTATTGTTATTCTTCTGGTTGTCTCTTTCGGCTGGATCAATGTCCATCCGACCGAGGTTGCCGTCGAGATCAATAAGATCGCCGGTAAGGTTGGCGATAAGCCGCTGGGCGTCGGGTATCACTTCTTTAATCGGTGGATCACGGACATGGTCATTTACAAAGTTGCCGCCCGCGCTTATCCATCGGATACGTTAGCCAGCGAAGAAGCCAAGAAGTACAGCCTCGAGCTTAAGACCAACGACGGGCAAAATGTGGAAGTGGACTTAACCATCATTTTTGCGTTGGATTCCAAGTCTGTCCCCCTTTTGCATCAACAGGTCGGCAGCAATTACGAAGACCAGATCCTTTTACCGCAGATCCGATCAGAAGCGCGTCTCGCCATCGGCAGTTTTTCGGCGGAGGAAATTTATCAGGGCAAAGTGCGTGATACCATGCAACAGGCCATCAAACAGAAGTTGGTCGATGTGCTGGCCAAGTACCCCGCGATTCACATCCACGACGCTTTGATCCGGCATTTTTCGTTCAGCCCGGATTTTGAAAGAGCCATTGAACAGAAAAAATTAGCGGCCCAACAAGTCGAGATCAACAAAAACCGGGCTTTAGCGCAGGAGGAAGAGGCCAAACGGCAAGAAGCGGAAGCCCGCGGCGGAAAACTTAAAGCTATTCAGGAAGCCGAAGGCCGGGCCCAATCCGCTAAAGTAGAAGCGGACGCCAACCGGTATAAATTAGAGCAGGAAGCGGCCGGTAATCTGGCGCGCTTAAAGGCCAATGCCGAAGGACAAAAACTATTGTCTGATGCCCTGGGGGGCGGTGATAACGTTGTGGCGCTGAAGTTCGCGGAAAACATCTCGGACAAGTTGCAGATTTATGGATACCCCGTCGGTCAACAAACAACGTCTATTATGGATGTTTCCGGGGTGTTCGGGCAGATGTTTAAAAATAATAAACCGTAAAAAAGGCCGCAACTTATCCGTATGATCATTTACGAAAACATTTTACGCTCTTTTCATAAAAATAAAGTCAAATACGTTTTAGTGGGTGGCCTGGCGGTGAATTTACAGGGCGCTTTTCGAAGCACTGCGGACTTGGATATTCTTGTTGATATGACGAATACGAATTTGGCAAAGATCATAAAAATCCTGAAGCAAAAGAAATACTTTGTTAAACAGCCGGTTGATCCAATGGGGATTGCCAATATGAACACCCGCCAGGATTGGATACAAAATAAGAATATGAAAGCATTTTGTTTTTTCAAGGAAACCGGCGAACAAGTGGACCTGATCATCGATTCTCCGGTCAAATTTGCTGAAGCAATCAAAAAAGCTGATATCCTGAATGTTGATGGCATTCGTCTGCCGGTTGTCTCCGTCGAACATCTCATAAAAATGAAAGAAAAAACCGGGCGGGAGAAAGATAAGTCGGATGTGCATGAATTAAAAGAAATCAAAAAATTGAGAGGCGCACGATGATGGAATTTGGGTGGGAAACCCAAACCGAACGTTTAAAACGGCACATGAACATCCCCCCCAAAAAGAAATTGGAACTCCTCTATGAGCTTAACCGCTTCACCAAGAAATATGCCGTTAAATCCCTCCCAAAATTAAACAAACGCAATAAAAAAGCCCGCAGCCGCCCGGTGAAGAGGCCTTAACTTTTTGGCCCACCCGGCTTTTGTCCACGATGGTAAACAAAGTCTACTCTTGGTCAGGGCCGATATTTACTGCCATCGAGGAGAAAACGTGGTATACTAAATCATATGAAATCCTTATCTTGGAAAGAAACCGTTGCTAAATACCAGCGTCCGCACCTAGGACGCAGCATTTGGCAACTGGTCAACACCTTGGTGCCTTATGTGGCGCTCTGGTACCTCATGTCCTGGAGTCTGTCGGTGTCTTATTGGCTGACCTTGGCATTGGCCGTCGTGGCCGCCGGGTTGTTGGTGCGCATTTTCATCATCTTCCATGATTGCGGCCACCTGTCTTTTTTTAAATCCCAAAGAGCCAACCGGTTTTGGGGATTTATCACCGGGTTGCTCACCTTTACCCCCCATGATTATTGGTGGCATGAGCATGCGGAGCACCATGCCTCGGCCGGCAACCTCGATAACCGGGGCATCGGCGACATTTGGACCATGACGGTGGGCGAATACATGAAAACCTCGCGCAAGACGCGCCTGTGTTATCGCCTGGTCCGCAATCCCTTATGTTTATTTGTGATAGGCCCGGCCTTTATGTTTATTTTTGCCCGGCGCATTCCTAAACTCAAGGCCGGCTGGAAAAAATGCCGCAGTACGGTTTTGACTAATGTGGGCATTCTGGCAATGGGCGTATTGGTAAGTGCCCTGATCGGATGGAAAGCATATATGTTGATTCAACTCCCGGTCCTGATCATGGCGGCATCGGCAGGCGTGTGGTTGTTTTATGTGCAGCATCAATTTGAGGGAGTGTATTGGGAACGGAAACCCGGATGGGATTATGTGACCGAGGCCCTGCAAGGCAGCTCCTATTACAAGCTGCCGGCAATCCTGCAATGGTTTACCGGAAACATCGGTTTCCATCACATTCACCATTTAAGCCCGCGCATTCCGAATTATTTTTTGGAGCGCTGCTATAACGAGAACCCCCTGTTTCAGCAAATTAAACCCATCACCTTATTCGCCAGTTTTAAGTCGCTGAGGTTCCGGCTTTGGGATGAACAGAACCGCCAGTTAATCAGTTTCCGGGAGTTAAAACAACGCAATCCTCAATTTGCCTAAGTTTTTTGATTTTCCTGTCCCTAAAGTGCTAAAATTTTAGTAGCATGGCACGCATCGAGACTCCGCCCTCCCCCTTTCAAAAAAACCTTTCCAATGTCCTTTTTTTTGCCGTCATAGGCATTGGCAGTCTTAGTTTGGTGGTGCTCGGGTGGCAGCAGCGCGCTCCCATGCACCCCTTGACCGCTTTGTGTTTTATCCTCTCCGCGTTGTCGCTGTTGCTGTTTAATCGCATTGAGGCGTCTAAGTTGGGCATGGCTTTGGGGGCATTGGTGGCCGCAATCCCTTTTTTCATCCGTCAAATGACACCGCATACGGCCTTCAACTTCTTTCTCATCGGCCTGGCCCTGGTCATTTTAGACCGGCCGACCAAACGGTGGTATCACCCGTCGGAGTTCCTGCTGCTCATTGTGGTCAGCACGTCCGCTTTTGTGTTGATGGGATACGTCTATAACGCCTCCTCCTTTACGCAGGCCGCCCGGTTTAACATTTCCATGCCTTTTAATACCGCCTTGGGCTTTTTGATTTTTTGCCTGGCGGCTTTTGTGGTGCGTCCCCAGCACGGGCTGATGAGAACGTTGACCGGCGAGGGTTTAGGCAGCGTGACCATCCGCCGCCTGTTGCCGGTATCGATCGTTCTTCCTTTGGCACTGAGCGTGCTCAGTTTGCAAGGGCAAAAAGCAGGCATCTACGGCACTGAATTCGGCACCGCCATTTATACTTTGAGTGTGGTGATGATTTTTGCCCTGGTCATTTGGTTTAATGCCAAACTGCTCAATCAAATGGACCTCAAACGCAAATTGGCGGAAGAAAAGGTGATGGAGGCGGCCCGGGTCAAATCCGACTTTACGTCGATGGTCTCGCACGAATTGCGCACGCCCTTGACGGTGATTAAAGAAAGCGTAGCCATTGTCTACGACGAGACGGCCGGGCCCATCAATGTTGACCAGAAAGATTTTTTGGATACCGCCAAACGCAACGTGGACCGCCTGGGACGGCTCATCAACGCGGTCTTGGATTACCAAAAGCTGGAATCACAGCCGGTGACCTTCACCATGGTCGAGCAGGACCTCAATAAAATCATCGCCGAAATAGGCCAAAGTTTTATCCTGCCCTTAAAAAGCAAAGGTCTCCGGGTCCAATTCGAGTTAAAGCCGGATCTGCCCTTTCTCAAATTCGACACCGACAAGATCACCCAGGTCTTGATCAACTTGATCAATAACGCCATGAAGTTCACCGAAAAAGGGACCATCACGTTGACGTCAGAACTCTCCGGGGACAATGCGGTCAAAGTTGCGGTGACAGACCAAGGCATCGGCATTAAGAAGGAAGATTTGGGGAAATTATTTGAGAGTTTTTCTCAAATATCCACCGGCACCGGCCGGCAAACCGGCGGCACCGGCCTCGGCCTGGCCATCTCTAAAAAAATCATTGAAAAACACAACGGCCAAATGAACGTGTCGTCGGTGTTTGGGCAAGGGACCACCTTTTATTTCATTCTGCCGGTCAAAGAACGCCGGTCAAAGGACAATCCTTGAAAAAAATCTTGATCACCGACGATGAGCCCGACATCCTGAAAGTGGTCAAATTCCGTTTGATCAAAGCGGGTTATGAGGTCATCACCGCCACTAACGGCCAGGAAGGGCTGGACCGGGCCCGGAGCACCAAACCAGACCTGGTTATTTTGGACTACCGCATGCCCATTTTAAACGGCGACGAGGTCTGCAAACAAATCAAAACGGATGCGGACCTTAAGCATATCCCGGTCATTTTGATGACCGCCAGCACCCAGGAAGCATTGGAAGAAAGCATTTTATCGATCGGCGCCGATGCCTTTATCCTCAAACCGTTTGATCCCGACGATCTCTTGGAAAAAATAAAAAAATTGATCCATCCTTAAATAAGGAGGGCGCATGCCCAAAAAAATATTGGTGGTCGATGACGAACCCGACATCCTCAAGGTTTTGGTGGCGCGGCTGAAAGAGCATGGGTTCGAGACCGTGACGGCCGCCAACGGCGAGGAGGCCTTGCTCCAGGCCGCTGCACATAAACCGAATCTCATTATCTTGGACATTATGATGCCGGTCATGGATGGCACGGAGGCAGCGCAACGGCTCAAGGAGAATCCACGCACACGGGATATTCCCATCATCTTCCTCTCTGCCCTGCAAACCAAAACGGAAGAAGCAAGCGATGGCGGCGAGGTCGGCGACAACATCATTCTGGCCAAGCCCTTTGACATCAATGTGCTGTTGGCAAAGATCAGGGAGAGGACGTCCGGGTACTAAATGAGGAAGTCTATCTTTCTCTTTTTCATTCTCCTGTTCTCAGCGCAATGTGCTCACGCCGACGTTTTTAATGACGTCAGCCGGCTTAACCCCACCAACGTTAGGCAGATTTTTCAACCGACCACTGTCGAAGAAATCCAAAGCGAGGTCCTGGAAGCCCTAAAGCTGAATTTGAACATCAGCATAGCCGGCCGGCGGCATAGCCAGGGAGGCCAGCAGTCATGTCACAATTGCATTGTTTTGGACATGCTCCGCTTTAACAAAATTCTATCGCTAAACATCAAGGACCGCGTCCTCCGTGTTCAGAGCGGTGCGACCTGGGATCAAATCCAACGCTATATCAATCCGTTTCATTTGTCTGTTAAGGTCATGCAGACATCCAATATATTTACCGTCGGCGGATCATTGAGTGCCAACGTGCATGGGAGAGACGCGCGCTATGGTCACATGCGCAACACCGTGCGGTCCCTCCGCCTGCTTTTGGCCGATGCCCGCATTGTCAATGTCAGCCGCGACGAAAATCCTGACTTGTTCCGCTTGGTCATTGGCGGCCTAGGATTATTCGGCGTCATCCTGGATGTGGACATTGAATTAACGGATAATGATGTCTACGAGAAACAATCTAAGATTATGGATTATAAAATGTACCCGAATTATTTTCGTAGCAGTATACAAACCGATCCGGACACCTGGCTGCATTTCGCAGCCTTGTCTATAGCTCCTGGTGATCAATTTTTGCGGGAGATGATTGTGACTTCCTACCGAAAGTCCCAAAAAGAGCTTAAAAATCTGGCTTTAAGCGAGGAAACCCACGTTTTAAGAGATAGAACTCTTTTAGGACTCTCCCGCAGCTATGCCTGGGGTAAGAAGCTGCGCTGGCAGCTGCAAAAAATGCTGGCGAAGAATTCCGGTAAAGAGCCATTGACGTCGAGAAATAACGCCATGAGGAATCCGGTCAAATTTTTGGATTATTATTCGTCGAAGGACACGGACATTCTCCAGGAGTATTTTGTCCCGATCGACCGTTTTGTTGAATTCGTGGATGGATTAAGAGAGATTGTCAAAAAAGACAGGATCAACTTGCTCCATGTGGGGATAAGGCATGTTCCAGCAGACAATGAAGGTTACCTCTCCTATGCCCGCAAGGATTCCATCGCCCTGGTCCTATACATGAACCAAAAACTCTCTGCTCAAGGAAAAACAGAAGCCGCTTCCTGGACTCGCCGTTTGGTTGACTTGGTGTTAAAATGTGATGGGACCTATTATTTGGTTTATCAACTTTACCCCACGCGGGAGCAATTGCAGGCTGCCTATCCCAGTATTTACGAACTTTTCAGGCAAAAGAAAATTTATGACCCGCAGTTACGGTTTATGAACAAGTTTTATGAAACGTATGCACTTCAAGGAGAACGTCATGATTAAACTAGGCTGGATATTTAGCATATTGCTTTTGACCTCTAGTTTGGCTAGCGCGGCCGAACCCGTCCAAGACGGCCAAAAAAAATTCTACTTTAAGAATGGCAATGTCGCCTTGGAAGGAGAAGTCAAAAAAGGTGTCCTGATTTGGCAGAAACACTATTATGATGACGGAAAAATTTTAAAAGAAATCACCATGGACAGAAACAAAATGAACCAGAAAATATACTATCCTGACGGCAAATTGCAATTGGAGGCCATTTTTACGACAGACGACCGGGGCGCGAACAAAAAAATCCAGCGCCAAGTGGCTTATGATGAACGCGGCCGCATCCTTAAGAACGGCGTTTTAAAAGTGCTGGGTTGGAACCGTAAAGTCATTGCCGAAATCCCTTATAAAGACGGCCAAATCAACGGCGTCGATAAGCTCTACGACACCGACGGCCGCTTAACCGCAGAAATCACTTTTAGAAATAATGTTGAAATTAGCCGGAAGGATTACGGCCCCGATGGCAAAGTGATCCCCAAAAAACAATAAAATTTTACAGGCAAGTATTGAAAAGCGGCTTGACGGGTGCTAGATTAAGGAATGCGCTTACGCCTCGTCCTTCTGGCTTTTCTAATTCTTCTCCCCGGATTTGTCCAAGCCGGCGAACCTCAGCCGCAAGGCAATCAAGGGTACATTAAAGGTAAACCACCCGAAAAAATTCCTGTGGTTGAGAAAGCCCCTGGAACAAATCCAGGATTAGTAG
>JAKFXC010000101.1 GCA_021731625.1 Candidatus Omnitrophota bacterium | reverse complement strand
GGGACACCGCGTTTATTTGAAAATGGTAAATTTTATCATCCGGATGGGAAAGCTCATTTTAATGTGGTTGAGTATCGGCCCTCCGCAGATCTTATAAACGAGGAGTACCCAATTTATCTGACGAGCGGACGGGTGATTTATCATTTTCTCTCCGGAACGCAGACGAGGCGCATTGGATTTTTGGCAGACCAGTGCCCTGAGCCGTATGTTGAAATCCATCCACTCCTTGCGGATAAATACAGTATCAAAGAAGGAGATTGGGTGAAGATTATATCCCGACGGGATTCAATGGAATTAAAGGCAAGGGTTGTTAAGACAATCAGGCCTGATACGATTTTTGTTCCTTATCATTGGGGAGGTAAACGCTCGATCAACCGATTGACGCAGCGGGCCCTTGATCCTATATCGAAGATTCCAGAATTTAAAATGAGCGCGGTACGGATTGAAAAAGTTAACCAGGAGTAAACTTTTATGAGCACGTGGCTAGAGGAAAACGATTTATTTATTGATCCGCAGCGTTGTATTGGTTGCCGTGCCTGTGAGGCTGCATGTGCGGAATGCGGTACGCATCGCGGCGTGCCGATGATTCATTTAGAGCCGTTAGACCGGGCAGAATCCGTCAAGACCGGCCCAACGCTGTGCATGCATTGCGATGATCCAGCTTGCGCGGCGGTGTGTCCTGCCGATGCCATTAAGCGCACGGATGATGGGGTCGTCCAATCATCCTTAAAGCCGCGCTGTATCGGTTGTTCTAATTGTCAAATCGCCTGCGCTTTCGGTGTCCCCAAAGTTTTTAAGGCACGGGCCCAGATGATTAAATGCGATATGTGTTACGATCGGACGTCCGTAGGATTGAAACCGATGTGCGCAACCGTTTGCCCGTCGGAAGCCATTTTTTTTGGCCCCAAATCTGTCATTGAAGCTCAGCGCAAAAATAAAGCGAACAATCAGTTTGTTTTCGGAAAACAGACAATCACGACGAAGGTTCATATCATGATGGATACGGAAGATCCCATCAATATGGACATTTTGAGTTTTATTAGCACCAATATTGAAGATTCACCACCGTGGATTGTGTAAAAAGGAATGCCATGTCACAAGAAAACCCTATCGAAAAAAGACTGAAAGACAAATATAAACAGACGCCGAAATGGGCAGAAGATTTCCCCATTGACCAGAAACAAGATTCAAACGTTTCTCGACGGGATTTTGTCCGTTATTTAGGACTAGTTTCTTTTGGTTTTTTTGCGGGAACGGCAGGTGTTTGGCTCAGCAGCCTGTTTAAAATAACATCGCGGTCGTTTAAGCCGATGAAGATTATTGATAAGGAAGATTTAAATGTCGGGGAATCCTATGTTTTTGAAGTGCCAGGATATAAAGAGCCGGCTATTCTCGTAAGGCTAAATCAGGATGAATTTGTCGCCTTCGGCCAGAAATGCACACATCTGCAATGCCCGGTTATCTGGAAGAAAGACGAAAAGATTCTTTTTTGTCCGTGCCACAAAGGAGCGTTTAACGGTACCACCGGTGATGTCTTGTATGGTCCGCCGGAACGTGCACTGCCTAAACTTAAGATTGAGGTTTTATCCGATGGGGTTTATGTTACAGGAATGGAACGAGGAGAGCTGGCATGAGATTTTCAAATAAGAAAGAATATTTCGCCCAAACGATGGAAACGATGGCCTTGATCATCAGTCTCGGCGCGATATTCTTGCAGATTTGGGTTTTACTCTCTGGTATAGAAGCTTATTTCAAAGGTAAATATGCGAATCTGCTGCCGAGTGTGATTTTAAGCGGGTTGGCTTTTATGGCGTGCGGCGTCAGCATTTTTCTGACGAATTTGGATTTTCTAAAAGGCATGACGGAAGGACGAAGTAAGACTTATCAGAAGAAGAATGACTAAGATAGGACGTTGGTTTAGGTAATGTTTAAGGGAGAAAAGTAACAATGCAAGAGCAGGCGACGGCTCAATCTCACAGAGTTCTTTTTCTAAATACTCTCGCTTTTACGATTTGTTTTGCAGTATGGATGATTAACGGAGTGCTTGTAACTTTTCTGTCGACGAATCAAGTCTTTAATTGGGGACCGGTTGAGATAGGCTGGCTGTTGGGCATTCCGATCTTGACGGGTTCGATTTTTCGGTTGCCGGCCGGAATGCTGACGGATAAGTTTGGAGGAAAGCCCGTCTTTGGAACGCTTCTTTTGCTCTGTGCGATTCCGATGTATTTATTATCTTATGCGAACAACTTTTTAGAATTCGCTCTTTGCAGTTTTGGGTTTGGATTGGTGGGGGTGAGTTTTTCCATTGGCATTGCTTTTTCGTCTGTCTGGTATCCAAAAAAGAACCAAGGAACCGCGCTTGGAATTTTTGGAGCCGGAAACGCCGGAGCGGCTTTGACCACACTGTTCGCTCCGAAACTTCTAAATATTCTTACTCAAAATGGGACAAATCTCGAAGGCTGGAGGATGCTGCCAAAGTATTATGCGGCAATCCTTTTTCTCATGGGCATTGTGTTGTTTCTTTTTTCTATCAATAAGAAGCCGGCATCGAGCGACAAGCATTGGGTGGACATGCTGGCCCCTCTTAAGAATATTCGAGTTTGGCGGTTTGGCCTGTATTATTTTTTGGTGTTTGGATGCTTTGTGGGCTTTTCCCAGTGGCTGGTGCCGTATTTTGTCAGCGCTTATTATTTGCCGCTTGTCACCGCCGGTATCTTAGCGTCGTGTTTTAGTTTTCCTTCCGGAGTCATCCGCGCTCTTGGCGGATGGGTATCTGATAAATGGGGCGCCCGAAAAGTCATGTATTGGGTTCTGGGTGCATCGTGCATGATCTCCTTTATGCTGTGTATCCCCAAAATGGATGTCTATTCTCCGGGTCAAGGAGTCATGGCTGTCGGACCAGGGATTGTGACTGAAGTTAGCCCTCAATTCGTTGTGGTTGGAGATAAAACATATCCGCTGATTGAAAAACAAATTCATAAAGAGGACTTTGACGACAAGCTTCTAGTTTTCCCTGCCAAAGAAGTCTGGCAGGAATCAGTTGTAGAAGTTGGCCAAAAAGTACAAAGAAGGGAACTTCTAGCCAAGGGGATTACACGTATTTATTTTCAGGCGAACATCTGGATTTTTGTAGTCTTGGTCTTTGTTTTGGGGATCGTTTGGGGGATCGGGAAGGCGGCTGTTTATAAACATATTCCGGATTATTTTCCAAATGAGGTCGGCGTTGTCGGAGGGATGGTCGGAGTTCTGGGAGGATTGGGAGGTTTTTTTTGTCCCATCATCTTTGGATATTTACTTAAAAATACAGGATTATGGACAAGCTGCTGGATGCTCATGTTTGTTTTGTCTTTGATTTGTTATTGGTGGATGCATACGGTGATTGTCCGAATGATGAGTTCAAAACATCCCGAATCGGCACAGTTCATTGAGGAATCTATAAGGAGAAAATAGTGTGAACATTAAGCATTTGGTGATAACCACATTGTCTGTTTCTATTTTATTCGGCACGAGTACAGCATGGTCTATGGGAAAGCGTCAAAGGTCTGCTCAGGCAAAGCATAAAGAGTATGGCTGTCCGATGCATGCTCAAATAACAAGTCATAAGCCAGGAAATTGTTCTATGTGTGGCATGGCCTTGGTCAAGAACGATCCTAAGGCTACGGACAAAGGGCATACATGTGGTTGCTGCGGTATGAAAAAGCAATAGAGTTTGTGGAAGCATGAGGGGGGATTATGTCAAGGATCAATATTGAAGATTGGGATGTTGAAAATCAGACGTTTTGGGAAACGGAAGGGAAAAAGGTTGCTACACGTAATCTTTGGATTTCCATCTCAGCGTTGTTTCAATCTTTTGCCGTCTGGATCATGTGGGGCATCATCATTGTCCAGATGAAGAAGCTTGGTTTTACGCTGGGTATGCCCCATGAGACAGCTCAAGATCTCAAAGTCATTAATGAATTACTTTGGACTTTGCCGGCTATTGCCGGTTTATCAGGCGCAACACTGCGTATCCCACATTCCTTCTTAATTGCCATCGGAGGCGGCAGAAATGTTGTTTTTATTTCGACCATGCTGCTTATGATACCTGCGGTAGGTGCAGGATTTGCGCTTCAAAACAGTAACACGCCTTATTATATATTTGCGCTGCTCGCTGTTCTTTCTGGTCTTGGGGGCGGCAATTTTGCGTCGTTTATGTCAAATATTTCATTCTTTTTCCCTAAGAGAATGCAGGGTACGGCGTTGGGTTTAAATGCGGGTTTAGGAAACCTGGGGGTCAGCGCGGTGCAATTTATGATCCCAATTTTAATTACAGGCGCTTATTTCGGTAGTCCAGCGGGGCCTGGATTGGAGCTGGTTGAGGCGGATGGAGGTAAAGCTGTCGGTTCTTTAGTGTTTATTCAAAATGCTGGGTGCATAGGAGCTCCTTTATTATTTTTGTCGGCTATGGCGGCCTATTTCGGTATGAATAATTTAAAAACAGCGACCCCGCAATTGGGTGATACATTCGGTGAATTTAGGAAGATTATATTATTGATTCTTTTTGGTCTAATTGCCGCTGGGACCGGAGCGTATATGCTCACAGGTTTAAAGCTTAATATGTGGATTGTCTTACCGGTAACCATCACATTGACGTTAATCATTATTAAATTTTTCTCGCCAAAGCAAATTCAAGGTAATTTACAGCGTCAGTTCGCGATTTTCAATAATAAGCACACGTGGATCATGACCGTCTTGTATGTCATGACATTCGGGTCATTTATCGGTTATTCAGCCTCATTTCCAAAATTGATCCAAGATGTTTTTGGTTACATGCCGGATGGTTCCGTGAATCCAAACGCACCTAATCCTATGGTATGGGCCTTTTTGGGGCCATTAGTCGGAGCATTGATCCGTCCAGTAGGAGGATGGTTTGCTGATAAGATAGGAAGCGGATCTAAAGTCACTGCATGGAGCACGGTCCTGCAGGTGGCTGCTTGCTTAGGAGTTGCATTTTTTGTTGTAAAAGCTAAAGCCTCTGCAGCCCCAGACGTATTTTGGTGGCCGTTTTTTGGCCTCTTTATGTTTTTATTTTTTGCGGCTGGTATTGGAAACGGATCAACATTCCGCAGTATCCCATATATTTTTCCCAAAGAACAAGCTGGGCCTGTACTGGGCTGGACATCGGCGATTGCGGCATACGGCGCATTTATAATTCCCATTGTGTTTGGTCAGCAGATTAAAGCAGGCCACCCCGAGTATGCGCTTTATGGGTTTACAGTCTATTACGTGATCTGTCTCTTTTTGAATTGGTATTATTACGATCGGAAAAATTCTGGGATTCAGTGTTAATCTCCAACGTTGGATATGAAAAAGCCGCACGTGGTATCCATTAATATTTCTAAAGGCGGGGTTCCAAAGTTTCCAATAGATTCTGTCAATATTATTGAAAAAGGTTTAGTAGGTGATGAACATAATCATGAAAAACATTATCGACTAACACAGGCCGTTTGTATTCAAGATGTTGAACGGCTCCACGAGCTCTGTGCAAAAGGCTATCCTTTAAAACCAGGCACAACCGGAGAAAACCTTACGGTACAAGAATTGAATGTCAATGCCTTGCCCGAAGGGACGGTTCTTGAGTTTGCCGGAGGCGTTGTCCTCGAAATTACCCGTACCCGGCCCACCTGTTATGTCATGGATCAAATCCATCCCAAATTAAAAGAAGACGCGACAGACGGTCACGGGATGTATGCGCGGGTGCTAAAGGAAGGAATTTTAAATAACGGCGAGACCATTGTGATAAAACCTTCACCGGAAAAAATGTCTAATTTTTTATGGCCCCATACCGGTGCAATCTTCTGCGGTGGACGAAGTAGTCGAATGGGAAAACCAAAGGCATCCATTATTCTTCCACGCGGGAGTACTTTAATTGAACATGTTCACCATGTTCTTAAGCAATTATGCAAAGAGGTTGTTTTGGTGGGGCATGGGGAGGGGGTGCCAGATTCTCTGCGACATTTAAAGCGCATTCAAGATAATTATCAAGGCTTAGGGCCAATGGGAGCTTTAGAGGCTTTATTAAGTTCTGGGTTAGATTCAGAATATTTGATTTCTCCATGTGATCTTTCGAAAGTGATACCGGAAATATTTTCTTTTTTGGTTAAATCTGAAATCAAATCACCCGTCGTCCTCAGTAATAAGGGATACCGAGAGCCTCTTCTAGGAAGGTATCCTGCAACACTTCTTCCTTATGTGCAAGATCATATTGCTCGAAGACGACTGGCCATGAAAGATTTATTAAAAGAAGTTTCTGCCGCCTCAATCGATGTTCCAGAAGAATATCTTTTCTCATTAAGCAATATGAATTCCCCAGAAGATTTTGCTAAAAAGCTTCTTTAAGTCCGGGCAATCCCTCCCAGCCGGAAACTGACTGCCTCATGGAGACGTATATTTATCAGGTCCGCCGCAGGGACCGGGCCGGGAATTTCACCCCGTATTCTCCAAACTCCAGCTTGCCCCATGCGGCACCAAACCCCTCGGCTCCGGCGGAATTGCGGTATGCGTAAACATTATGCTTACCACTGCCACGCCTGAAATAACGGCTTCCTAATTCTGGCGATGCCAGCCATGCGCCCTTCAGCGGCACCGTCACGCAAGTTATCAAGAAATATCCTAGATGGTAAGATTGACAGGAGCTCATTATTAAGGTATAAAGTATACCGATAATTCATTAGTGCTTTCATTTGTTAGTTTATTGGCCTTACGGTGGCTCATGGAAAGGATGATATGAAAAAATTGTGGTTGTTGACAGGGTTAGCGATTATTTTAACTTCCGGTCCGGGGCTGGCTGCCGACGATGCGGTGGCCAAGGGCAAACTGGTGAAAGTGGACTACACCTTGACGGTCAACAATGAACAGCTAGAGACTTCCGCCGGCAAAGAACCTCTGCGTTTTGTGGTGGGCGATCAAACCATTATCCCAGGTCTGGAATCCGGCTTGATGGGCATGCATGTGGGTGAGGAAAAAGTTATCACCGTGGCGGCCAAAGATGCCTACGGCGAACCAGATGCCAAAGCCCTGAAAGAATTTCCAAAATCCGCCATGCCGGCCGGCTCCGAACCCAAAGTCGGTATGGTGCTGCAAGCGCAGGCCCCTGATGGGGAGAGTTTTCCCGCTACCATTGCCGAAGTCAAAGAGGATAAAGTCATGCTGGATTTTAACCATCCTCTGGCCGGCAAACAATTGGAATTCAAAGTCAAGATTATCAGCATCGAACCAGCTCCGGCGGCTCCTGCCAGTCCCGTGACTGCGGTGGCGCCGGCGACTCCTGCTGGCAAGTAGTGTTCCGCAAACTTAATTGTTCATTGCTCGTGAAGTTTACTCCGCACTTTCGCTAGGGGGGGCAAGTCCCCCTTCGGCGCTCGCTATGCCCGCTGAGCACCCCCCTTTAGTACACCGCACTTGCTAAAAATTAATTTTACGGTGGACGAGGATGAAATTATTGGACCGGGGGAGGCGTAGGGATTAAATTGATGAGATTTGTGATAAGCAACATGGCGCATAAACCTGTCATGACCCCCCAGGCGGCCCGCACATGGCCGCCTTCTTCGATGGCTTCCGGGAGCATTTCCGAAACTACCAAATAGATCATGGCCCCGCCGGCAAAGCCCAAACCAATGGGCAACAGCGGCTCGAAAAACCATGCCAACAAGGCGGCAGGCGCCGCCAGCAGCGGTTGAGGCACGCTGGTGAGTATCGAGGCCCAGGCGCAGCGCAGCGTTGAATTCCCGTCTTTTTTAAGGGGCAGGGACACCGCAATGCCTTCCGGGATATTGTGCACGCCGATGGCAATGGCCATGATCAGGCCGAAATGAAAGTTGCCGGTGGCAAAACCCACCCCGATGGCAATGCCCTCGGGGATGGAGTGCACAAACATGGCAATAAAAAGCAAAATTCCTTTTTTGGAAAGTCCGTGGGCGAGTTGGTGCCGTTCGAAATGAAAATGCTCCACACATTTTTCCGTCCACCAGAAAAAAAGCGCGCCCAGCATCAGCCCCAAGATCACCCCATAAGGGGCCATAGGGAGCTTGGCTTTCAAGGCAATGCCTTCCTGGGCCAGCGAAAACACGGAAGCGGAGATCATCATGCCGGCGGCAAAGGACAAGGAGAAGGCCCGCAGCAGTTTGGAGTTGTTCTTGACAAAATGGACGGGGATGGCGCCTAAGCCCGTCGCTAAACAGCTGATGAGGCCAGTCAGCGTGGCCCAATACAAGAGGTTAAGTTGCTCGGTCACGCGTTTACTGTAACATACGGCATTTGGAAAATGCATAGAAAAATGATAAGATTAATCTAATGTTACTCGCCCTGGCCATTTTCGCGACGATCCTACTTTTCTTACTGCGGCGGTATTATGGTGGGGTCATACAACACAAAGACAGGGCCCTCCAGGACTTGACGGCGGAGTTGTCGCTCCAAAAACAGCAGTCCTTCCACGAGAAAAATGAACTCAATGCCATCCTCTCCAGCATGGTCGAGGGAGTTTTGGTCATCGGCCGCGACGAGAAAATTCTCTACGTCAGCCCCAATGCCTCCAGCATGTTCCAGATGCGCTCCAAAGATGTGGCCCTGAAACCTTATTGGGAAGTCATCCCGCACCAGCAGATCAACCAAAGCATCAAGGAAGCCCTGCAGCACAAGCGCGCCGTGAACAAAGAAATTTACCTCTTGGGAGCCCAGGATAATTTTTTTAGTTTGCAGATTTCTCCGGTGGTGCAGCAGGGCCAGTTGACCAGCGCGGTGGCGGTCTTTCACGATATCACGGAACTCAAACGGCTCTTAAAAATGCGCACCGAATTTGTGGCCAATGTTTCGCATGAGCTAAAAACTCCCTTGACGTCGATCAAGGGGTTTGTGGAAACGCTGCAGGAGGAGGGGGGGGCGCGGGACGCCCGCCGGTTCTTAGACATTATTCACAAGCAGACCCTGCGCCTGGAAATGCTGGTCAATGACCTTTTGACCATTTCCGCCATTGAATCGCGGGAAGCCAAGATGGATTTGGCCCCTCAGGACATCGCTGCGGTGGTGCACGCGGTGCTGGCAATGAATAAAAAGGCCATTGAAGCTGCCAAACATCAGGTGATGGTCAACATTCCTGATCACATACCAGCCATTTTGGCCGATCGCAACCATTTGGAACAGGTTTTTATTAATTTATTGGATAATGCCGTCAAATTCACTCCTGCGGGGGGGCGCATCCAGATTAAGGCCGTTGTGGAGCCGCCATTTGTGCGCATCGATGTGCAGGACAGCGGCATCGGCATTGCCCAAGAGCATTTAAGCCGCGTGTTTGAACGGTTTTACCGGGTGGACAAAGCCCGCTCAACGGAAACCGGCGGTACCGGCCTGGGACTGGCCATCGTCAAACACATTGTCCAGGCCCACCAAGGCAAAGTCGAAGTGCACAGCACCCCCGACAAAGGCACGGTCTTTTCCATCTTCCTGCCGCCAGCTAAATAACCTCATTACACTTTGGCAAAATTTTTGGAAGGAAAAACATAAACATCGGCATAGATTTTTTCATAAATGCTGGCGGGCAGAAAAGCTAATGCGGCTTTGTTATTTTTTGAAATCAAGGCATGGCGGATCAGGGTGGAAGAGATGTGAGGTTGCACTGGAGGGAGGATTTCGATTTTTAAAGAAGTGGGTATGGGAACAGCTGACCCGCCTTGGCGTTCTACAAACAGCACGGAAATGCTATGGGCCATGTCGTTATATCCATATATCCGCTTGGCAATGTTTTCCTCCAGTTTTTGGATGGTGTCCGGCTTATTGAGTTCCGGCTGTATACGGTGGTAATGGTCGCGGCCCGCAATATAGGACGCATCGATCTTTTGAAATGGATTCAAGGACAGGATTTTGAAGATATTGGTTTCACCGTCTAGAGCGGTGTTTTTGGCAATGTTGGAGTACTCAAAAAACGGAAAGAATTTTTTTAGGATGCTTTGAGATTGGGCATGCCTGGATTCCGTCGGCGCCGGGTCTTTTTTGGGGTCTTCGCCGGCAATGATAAAGATGATTTTATCCAGTTTGGGGCGGGCGATCGCGGATACTCCCACCAACAAATGCCCCCAATGCAAGGGGTTTGCCGAGATAGGATAAAACCCGATCCGCAGCGCCTTGCTATAAAAACTTTTTGGGAATTCAGCCTCGGAGACGGCTATTTGCGCGAAGGGATAAATCGCCGATTGTTCCAAATGATTTTGCATGAGGTCCAGAAAGGCATCCCATTCCTGCACAATGCGCAGGAGCAAATCATCTTTAGCTTCGGACGGCCAGACGTCGATCATTTTGGCCAGCTCGGCGCGGACGTTGTTTTTGATCTCGGTGATGATTTTTGGATGCTGAGGGAGCATTTTTTTGTATATGCGCATAATGATAAGTTACCTTTTTAATATGAAGAATTTATAAAGGACTGACAAAAAAAGAGTTAAAATAAAGGTCATGAACGAGCATACATTTAAGCAACGGTTGAGAACCATGGTGGTTTTTTCTTTATTCATGACGGGATGCGCCACGATGGCCGGCAGATCCCCGGTCACAGCGGACCAGGTGGCGCAAAAATTCTTTGATGACGTGCGCAACTCAAAAGAACGGGACGCGTATGAGTTGTTTACCCAGGAATTGTCCCAGAGAATATCGCTTGATCAATTTGAAGAATTGATTGCAGCCTTTGAGTCCGAGTGGGGTAAAATTGAGAGTGAGGAAACAGCAGTCATGCCTTTTCATCGACGGGCAGGCGAACCCGACGCTGTTCTGGCCAATGTCACACCAGAAGAAATCAGGCGGTATATTTATGAGGTCACGTTTGAAAACAGCACTGTGAATTGCGATTTGACGCTCATCCCTGAGGGCGGCCGATATAAGATTGCTTGGATGACTTTCTGGGGTAGCAATGCCTCTATGACTCCTGAAATCCGCGATAAAATAGAAGGTCTCTTCCAATAATTTCTGCTTCAAGACCCTTGCCTGATGTGGGCTTCTTCCGACGGGTGAAGCTAAAGAGAACTCTCAAAATCAACATGGCTTCCAGAATGAAATCCTTGACTGTGTGCATGGCACCTCCCTTTCAACCTACGTTCCATCCCCAAGTGTTTTTAAAAGTGTAATCGAATGGCATGAAGGAGCGATGGATTTTCAATTAAGAAAGGATTAAGTCTTTTCTTAACGAGAAATTCATCGTTTATTGATAATTCGATAATAATCCGTAATTACAATAATCCATGCACGTCATTTAAGGAGGGCCTATGTTTCTCTCCGTTTTCAGATTGATTGTCAATTTGCTGTTTGATTTTAAGCTGGACCTGTGATGATCCGCAATGTATCCGGAATCAGGTTTAGGAAATTTAGAATTTAATCTTGTTTTTACTTATTCTTAACAATCATTTGGCATACTTCCTTATCTATAAAGCAGCTACTCTGATACAAGGATAAAATGCCTCAAAAGATTTGTCCTGCTTGGTTTCGGGTGATTTGTTGGTCGGTATTGCTGGCCTTTGGCGGCAATACGGTCGGCGTGGACATCCTCAACATCCACACGGCTTACGCCCAGGATGCCTCCGCTCCCAATGCCCTGATGCCACCGCCCGGCCGGTTATTGGAAGCTTCCCCCCGTTTTGTCGCCCCTGAGCTTAAAGCCATATCCGTCGACCCTCTGGACCCATGTAAGTTTAAATTTCTGGTCAATGCCGCCGATGATCCCCATCTTGATCAGGAGCAGATTGAACGCCTGGCCAAATACTTCCTGACCTTTCTGGCTATTCCAGAAGAAGACCTTTGGGTCAACCTTTCGCCTTACGAGGCCAATCGCATCCTAAATCAAAACCTCGAGTCAACGATCGTCGGACGGGACATGCTCATTCTGGATTATATGCTTAAACAAATGGCCGCTTCCATGACGTATCCTGAGCGGGAGCCTGGCAGAACATTTTGGAAGAAAATGTTGGCCAAGGCAGGGGAGAAATACAGGGGATATGCGCCGATGGATATGATCAGCAAAGTCTGGATCGTCCCCGAAAAAGCTGTGGTCTATGAACGCGACGGGTCAGCTTTTATTGCCGAGAGTCGCTTAAAGGTTATGTTGGAGAAGGATTATCTGGCCCAAAAAATGCGTGGTCAGGCGCCAACCGCGAATAACGCGCTGGAATCCACTCTGCTCAAAGAGATCATTCTTCCGGAGCTCGAGCGGGAAGTCAATGAAGGGAGGGAGTTTGCCCCTTTGCGCCAGATGTTCCATTCGCTGATCCTGGCGATCTGGTTTAAACGGCGTCTCAAAGAGCATTTGGTGAACAAAGTTTTTGCGGACCAGAAGAAAACCTTCGGCATTGCCGTTGACGAGAAAAATTTTAAGGAAAAGATCTATGGTCAGTATCTTGAGGCCTTCAAGAAAGGAGTCTACAATTATATCCGGGAAGACCGTGACCAGAGCGGCGGCCTGGTACCCCGAAAATACTTCTCCGGCGGCGTGGTTTTTAACGCCAGAGGGTGGGCTAAATTTTTACCCGTTCCCGCGTCTCCTTCTGAATTTGCCATGCTGGTCAATAACCTGGGGAAACGTCTCTACAGCGTGGATCTGGCACTGCTTCCCAAGGGCATTAGCCGGCAAAAATTATTTGCCGCCGCACTCGCCGCCACTATTTTTGTGGCGCCTCTAACCCCGCTGGCAATACCAGCCGATAAAATAACTGCTCCTCCGCGGGCCGCGGTCGTAGAAAACATCGGTCCTCAGATGGTCCAGATTAAGATCCAGAAAGAGCAAGTAAGTAGAGCGAGCAAGATCCGTATGTCAGCCAAGGAAAAAAATGATGTCTTTCGAAAGATGAAGGACATTGTCAAAGTTGAAGATGTGGTTAAGGCCAAGAAGCTCAATTCCCGGCAAGCTGCGTATCTCCGAGCCAATTGGGACAAAATTTTTGAGTCTTCGCAATTGCGAAAGTCGCGGCGACTTGTGACTGAAACCGCGCAGGGAATACTGGGAGTGCGCATCGATGGTGTTATAGGGCCGCAGACAGGCGCCGCTGTCAATAACCGCAAGGCGATGGACGCTTTCTCATCAACAAAGGCAGGCGAGGCCAATGGTCCGGCGATCAAGGCTGCGGGCGGGGGTCCAGAAAAAGTCTCAAGCAAAGACGGAGTGGACAAGTCTGCGGCGGGTCAAATGAGAAAATTGGCAGCGAAAGCGCCTGAGAAGAGCGATGTGCTCCCCGGTTCAGGTGGAGGTCACGGTGGCAGCGTAAAAAGTGAAGGGGAAGCGGCAAAAAACCCTGCAAGGCCTGCCGTGCCACATACCTCGACGGATGCAACCGCGCGGGTTCAGATCGATGCGCGGGGTGTATTTACTATTTCAGGAAATGCGAGCGTGGTGCCGGTGAGGGAAAAGCTTTTTGCCGGGGCGGCGGGGATTATGCGCGGTTTTGATCCGGACGTCAGGGTCTATCCGAAAAATGCCAAGGTTGCCCAGGTGGACAGTCTGAGCATTAGCGGAAAAATAGAGGATAAAAAAGTCACCCTAAAATTGGCCACGGAAGACCTTAAGCGTAAGGAAAAGTTGCATAAGTCAGGGGCAGCAACGGCGGCGGAAGTTTTGGCAGCCCGCAATAGAGCGATCACCGTAAAACGCGAGGCGGATGAGCTTGAACAAAGTCAAGAGGTCCGCACCGTCAGAACGCCCCATGCTGGCAGGGTTCATAAAACTTTGGTGAGGGATGGGCAACATGTGGATGAGAAGACCGAAATTTTGGAGTTGGACAATTTGCAGGTGGTTAATTTAACAGTGCGGGCGCCGACCGGAATGACCAGTTTTGAAAAGATCGGTGAATTTACCCTCAATGGAGAAAAAGTCAAGATAGCGGGCGTGGAATGGAAAGAGCAAGCCTCCGATACCGAAGTGTTAGTCACTTTTAAGCTGGTATCTCCGCGTCCGGTTCCCACCGAGCGTCGGGTGCCGGTGTATGCCAGACTTCATCCCTCGGAAAACCGTCATGTCCAGCTGGCTGGGATGAGGGGTACCCATTCCATACTGTCATCGGTAAAAGCCGTCCAACGGGTAAAATTTTTTAACCCCGAAGACAGCAATATGAAATATCACGTCGATTTGGGCGACCGGGTCCAGGCCGGGCAATTGTTGGCCGAATCAACCATGGTCGAACTTTTATTTCAGGAATATCAGCAGCGCGTGCTGGCGTACAATGTGCTGCAGGAGCAAATGGATCAGATGTCTGGTGAATTGGACGGCATACCCTATGTTCTTAATCGGGACAAGGACCGGCTCCGCGAGCAAATGGACATGCTTGCTGGCAACTTGTCAACCTTGGCAACTCGGATCTCGAATTTGCAGATCATTGCCTCTGAAGACGGCATCGTCACCCGCCGGGCCGGTGTCAATAATCCTAAGGGGACCGTTATTTTGGAACTGCAAACCAGAAAAGCTGTCGTGGGCAGCACCGAGAGCATCGAAACCGGCCCAACTTTATCAGGACAATCGGCGCTGCAAGAAGGATCTCCGGTGGCGGTGGTTACGAAAAGGGGAAACGTGATGCCTGGCCGCATAACATCGATTAATCGGATGGCCGGCAGCGGATTTTTACGCTTCCTGCGGCCGCAAGAGACGTTCGAAGTCATGGTGGAAGACACTGGTTTTGCCCTTGGTGAAGGTCAACCAGTGCAGGTGCGGGTGCTGACGAAGGAAGAGGCGGCCCGCATTGCCAGCGTGCTGCAAGACGGCGAGAACCACAGAGCGGAAGAGCAGCGACGGGCTCAGGCAGCCAGGGCTCGGCCGCTGCCGCTTAAGTATCAAACGCGGCCACCAGCAAGAATTTCTTTCCCTCTACAACCCGTGCGCTTCTCTCCGTCGAGACCGCACAAGCCCGTTGGTCCGTCCCTGAGTTTGGCGGATCTAAGATCCCAGATCATCGGCAATCAATATTTGAGTCACCCAGCCACCATCGCGGTTCAGATGCGCGAGGCGGAAGCAGAAATGGTCAATCCCACCAAAATAAGCCTTCAGGCCAATATTTTTCTGAGAGCTGGAAAGGTGTTGTTCTCAGGTGGATTAGGCGGCGTATTCCGAAATATTATAGGGGGTTCTATTGCCATGGGGAATGCGTACGGGGCTGTGGCGGACCAGTTGATCTCCGCAGTCTGGACCCAAATCACCGACCTTCTGACCGATAAACCGGGAAAACTTAAAAAATTGGCTGACACGGGTGTTGAGGCCTCCCGGTGGGGTCTTAAGACAACGCTTATGGGAAATATTAACGCCGCCGACAATTTATGGACTGCTGTGGGTGCGGCTCAAGAACGCGCGGCTTCGCTGCAGTCGCTCAAAGAAGACTTAGAAAAGGCAAAAAAGGTCTTAGACAAGCGGGCTGAGGTCGGAGAGGCCACGGTGATAGAGGTCCGTGCTTTGGCCAAGAAAATTGAGGACGTTGATACCCGCATTGCCCGTTGCTTTGATGACATGAAGCGATTGACCGATGCCCTTAACCACCTGCGGCTTGAGCCACTCGGCTCGTCATTTACCCCGGACATAGTCTGGGACGGGAATTTTGTATCAATTTCGGCGGAACAGGAGCAGCGGATGCTGCGCACATTGCTTTCCGAAAGCTACCACATCAAACAGGCGGAAGCGGAGAAGCGGTCAATGGATGTGGCCATACAAATGCAAAAGGATGGCTTGCTTCCGGCGGTGAATTTCACGTCGCTGCTTATCTCCGACGATAAAACATTTAACCCTATCAGGGATTTGACCCGGGGGGCGGACTTACGGACAACGGCTGCCCAAGGCCATTTTACCGGAGGGGCAGGTTTTGAGCTTTTGCTTTATGATTCCACCAAGCGACCCTTGGAAACAATTATGCGTTTGGAAGACCAGGCCGCCCGCTTAAGAGTCAGCAGTGCCAAACACAATGAAGCTCAAAACCTTCGTATAGCTGTGAGTCTTCTTAATATGGCCAGCCAGGAAATTTCCAGAATGGAAAAACTTCATGAAGGGGCGGTTGTGCACTGGGAAGGGAAGGCCGCCCAGCCCGACATCTACTCCATGCCGGATTTGGTGGAGGAACGTGCGCGCATTGAAGCCATGGGCCGTCAAATCATTGAAAGGAAGAAAGATTACTTCGAGCAAGAAGCCAAATTGCGCGAATTGCAGGTGCTGGATGAGTCATTGGTCAAAGCCAAAGACGTTGGGGCGGTGCGGGTGTCCTCAGCGCCGCCAGTTACCCGCAGCTCGGGGGGAATGCAGTTAGCCATGCCCAAAGGGGTGGATGATATTGTGGTGAGGCCGAGTACCCCATCCGCAGGAGGAGGTCCCTTTTTTCCGGCGGGCGCCGTCACTTTTCAAGCGGCGGGCGCACCGGACCCCAACCGCGCAGCGGTAAGACTCTGGCTGTTGATGAGTGGGACGAATGACAAAGGACCGGCGGGATCAGCGCCCAGTGGACCAAATAATGTTACTAAAGAAAAATTGGCAGGACCTATTGCGGAAGTGGCGCGCATCCTGATCAGCGAACCTAACGAGCTGGTGCGGGATGAGACTTTGCAGCGGCTGTTTAAGCGCCAGAGGAATGATCCGCAGTTTTTGCAGGCAGTTGAGGAAATTTTATTGTCCAGCGACTATCCCGAAGTCATCCAGCAGCTATGGGCCCATTTGGCCAATCGCAACGACAACAACATTCCGTTGTTCATCCAGATGATCCACCGCGCCTTTAGTCAACCTCTGCCCACCATCGACAGCCCGCGATTGTCCGGCTCGCTCCGGGGGCAATGGGGGTTTCAGGCCATCAGGGATTTGATCATCAATTCAAAGGATCTCAATATATCGGAAGATGTCATGTTTCCGTTTCCTCCGCCGAAGGGTACCCCGGACGGCCAGGACCTAAGGCGCCTGTCCCGCCGCGTATGGGTGAGTTTTTTGAAAAGGACTGATCGGCTGACAGCGGAATATCTTTTGCGGTCGCCCTATTGGGACAGCGATGCCTTGGCACAAATATATTGGGGCCTTAAGATGGACAATCCCCAACTGGATGCCCGGGACCTGGCGGAGCGTATTCATAAGGAAATCCAGCGCCGGGAATACAAAAGGAATGCCGCTAAGAAATTCCAAGCGTATGAGTCCCCGGACGTGTATTTTTGGAACGATATGCGCAATGACTTTCGTGCCGTCAAACTTTTTCCTGAAGAAAAAAGGGGGATTGAAATTTCCGGGATTGCCAACAATATTGAGCTCATGTCCGCGGATGTCTTTAGACAGGCGGAGGCCGCGGCCAACGCGGTCTTGGAGCGGAATAGGAGCAGGGCTGAACAGTTTGCCTTTCTCTTTGAGGTGCCCGACGAAGAAGCCGACCAGCCGGCTCTGGGTCGTTTTGCAGTTTTGGGTCCGGACGATCAGCCGCGCCCGGTGAGTGAAGCCAAAGACAATGTGGCACAGCTGCGGCGAATTCTAGCCACCGGAACATCTTCCGCCGAGGAGGCGCTGGATTGGCTTTTGAAAACCCGGGAGGGCATCATTCAAGCCCTTCAGGAGTACATTACTAACCCTAAGCTCAAGGGGACGATCGAGGGCAGCGGCTGGATCGACATTTTGCAAAAACTTGAGCGTAAAAACACCCAGGAAACCCTGATTGTGCGGCAGGCTTCCCTGGACATGTATAAGGCCAGCGGGAATGAACAGTTTCTAGACATTCGCTTGAACACCTTTGATACCTATGACGAAATACGGCTGGCCGAGGACCCCCGCGGGAAATCAGCCGTGGATGCCTATATCGAGGCAAAGGCCATCGCCTTTTCACTGGGATACGTTAAACATGACCGTGAGAAGGAACACCGATTCTGGACCCATTCCAATCAACGTTTTTTTACAGAGGTGGAGGAAAATGCCCTGGATCAAATTGCTCTGAAAACCCGCAACTCGAACCCGCGCGATCTTAAACACACCCTCGGTCAATTAAGAGGCCAACCGGGCTTAGAAATTGTGGAGCAGGTGATTAAGAACGCACCGCGTTTTGAGCGAGAAATAAGGGAAAACAATCAAGAGTTGCCGTATAAACCTTTAGGGCATTTTATCTTCCCGGCCGCCGTGGGGGCCATATTCATCACTTTGTTTGGATTTGGACGGACACGGGAATTCTTTTGGCGCAAAAAAGCCACGCCGCGGCAGCGTGTCGACCGCGGACTGGCGCATTTCGGTCAGGGCTATCAGTCCAAGAAGACGAATGGCCATTCCAAATTGCCTAAATGGTCTAATCTGGTGCGCAGGAACAAGGGTGACCCGGCCATGGTGATGGTGGATCCCGGCGAAGGTGGCCCGGAAATTCCTGCCAATGCCAACTTTAACACCCACCTGCTGGCCTGGAAGGAAGAGTTGGAATCCTTGAGCCATGAAACCGCACCCAGGGACGTGATTTTAGCGGTGAATAATATGATCAATTCCATGTCGACGATCATGATTCTGGCCCCGCTCACACCGGAGCTTGTGTCTAAAAATGGAGGGGATAGCCCCGCGCGCGGCTCTCCCGAAATTAATAATGGAGATTACATAAAGGGTTATGCGTTTTTTGTTTTTCTAGGAAGCCATACTTTGCCTTTTTTGGCCGAATATGTGGAGCGTCACAAAACATTGGATGAATCGCAGCGCCGGGATCTCAAGGACGAGTTAGACACCATTATGCAGATGATGGGGTATGTGACGGATTACCTCGGATGGTTGGACGAACGCGGCAATCTCAACACGTGGATTGACCATATGTATCGCGCCGGGCATCCTCTGGAACGTCTTTATAGGTTGGGCGGATATAAGGTTGGTATTTATCCTTTTATTCGTGGGCTTCAAGGATACGATTATATGGGGAAAAAATCCGTAGCAGCCATGCGGGCAGATCGCAACGCGATTATAGCCAATGGCAACCGCATTATTCCGGGCTTATATCCTGACCCTGAAGGTTTCACGATTGAATATGAAAAACGCCAGGCCAATGCCATCAAAAATGTCACCTCATTGGTGCCTTCTTCTTCGGAGGGGCAGGCGGACATCAACCGGCGAGGCCGTTTTTTGACCCGTTTGGGCGCGGTCGCTGTCCCCATCGCTTTAGTCAGTGTTCTTCTCTGGGGCCCGTTGATTAATCTCAGTGTTCCAAAACTGTCCGTGCTCGGTTTAATCGCCTTGCTGCTGAGTTTATGGTTTCATTGGGACCGCAATTTGAATTTATTGAAAATGGAATATCGCCAAGAGTGGAAAAGCAGTTTCAAAGCTTGGGAAAATCAATTCAATGCGGCCTTAGGTGAAGTTAAATCCACGGTGGCCCAGGAAAGCCAGAAATTGCTGGCGCCGGAGCGCCGTCGAGCTAAGCCCACATTCGATTTGATTGCCCTTATTCCGGCCAGTGCCAACGATATGGATGCGATTTCCAGGGTCATCAAGGACCCGAAATTCACGGCAAAATATTTTCATAAAAAAGCAAGCGTGGAGCTCTTTCAGAAGACCAGGCCCGGAAGTGCCAACAGTATTTTTGAGGGGGTCAGGTTTGCACGGGCACAATTGGGTGCCCGCTGGCCTCAAGCCAGGGTATTGTTTGTGCCGATCCCCCAGGGCATCGCTGAAGAAGATATGGTGGAAGCCATCGGCGGGGCCATTATGGACGGCTATTGGTTGGCTTCCCGAAAGCCGGGCAAGGAATTTGTGATTACGTATGCTCAAAACAAATATAGCGGCCCGATTCCTCCCCCGCGCGGAAAGGCGGATATCAGCCTCGTTGCGGTCCGAGGAAAGAAAAAAGACCTGGATGAAGGGTTCGTTCGTATGGGCAAGAATGGCAAGTTTCGCGGGACGTTCGAAAAGTTGGACCTGGACGAAATGCAGGCGGAGGAAAATAATGACATCCTGGCCGAGATGAAAAAAATCGTTGATCCCACCAACCCAAGCATCGATCAGTATCCCTTAAGCGCGGGACGGCTGGTCATGGGAGCAAGGGTGAGTGACATTATGGAGGAGATGGCAGACGCGGTAGAAACCATACTTCCGAAGGAGCTTCCGGTGCATCTGGGAAGAGACTTCTTCAACGTGATTGCGCAGCCGACGCACGACCATGTGGACAGATATTTGAGAAAGAGGGCCCGGTTACCGGATTTGAGAAAAATATATGGTGACAACCGGGAACTGAGGGCACAGCACAGGACACAGCTGTGGAATTATTATGAAGCTTTGTTCGAGGCTGTCTCGCGCGCCAAAGGAATTCCCAAAGGTAACAAGGAATTGGTCATTAATGTCTTTGCGCCCCATTTTAAGGCGGCAAAATTGAAGATTTACACGAAATCTGGCAATGGGGATGAGGTGGCCAGCCCCGTCACTATCCCTACCGTCAGCCCCATTCCTGTTAACGGCAAGCAGCCGCGGCAGCTGCGGATGGTTAGAAGAGAAAAAGCCATGGTAAGTCCCGACGGCGGTTTGGACCTTACCGCTACCCGAAATGTGGTCCGGATTGATTCTCAACAATCAGACGCCCTACCAGCCTCTAAGCCCAACGTGGTTTACGATTTGCAGTCCTTCCGCGGGTTCGAGTTTGAATTGCTGCAATACCGTCCCATGCTCAATCCCATTGAATTCTTTGTGAAATAACACAAACTTAACAGCTTCTTTACCTGATTTTAATGTGCCCGCGTTACACTCGACACGATGATCAAAAGACGTATTCTCGTGGTGGAGGACGATCGGGACATCAGCGAGCTCATCCGTTATAACCTGCAGCGGGAAGGGTACGATGTGTCCGCAGTTTTCGACGGGCTGAATGCCTACGAATACGCCCTTCGCTTGAAACCGGATTTGATTCTGTTGGACCTCATGATCCCCGAGATGGATGGCATGGAAGTATGCCGGCGATTGAAATCCGACGAAACGCTAAGGCGCATACCGGTGATTATGTTGACTGCCAAAAGTGAAGAGGCGGATGTTTTGGTGGGGCTGCAAATGCACGCGGAGGACTATATCACCAAGCCCTTTAGCCCCAAAATCCTGCTGGCCCGCATTAAAGCCCTTTTTCGACGGATAAAATCTTCTGAAGCGGGTTTGGACCTCAAAGACCGGCGTGAATTTGGACCCCTCATCATCGATACCCTTAAGCACAAAATTCTGGTGAACGGCAAGCGGATCGACCTGACCACTTTGGAGTTTAAGATTTTAGAATTTCTGTCCCGTCAACCCGGGAGGGTTTACACCAGGGAACAGATTCTAGACAATGTGTGGAAGGAAGGGAAATTTATCATTGACCGGGCCGTGGATGTGCATATTCAGGGGTTACGTAAAAAACTAGGGTTAGGTTGTCAATATATTGAGACCGTCCGGGGCTTTGGATATCGGCTAAGGGATGCTGAATCGTGAATGCAAATCATTGTTTTTCATATAGTTAGACGCTTAACACAAACTTAACAATCCCTTTATTAAATTATAACAAAACAAAACTACACTTGCATCGTCGATAAACCGCACATTAAACCCGCTAACGGAGGAAGAGGATGAAAAAAATATTAATAGGCTTCATGGTCATGACTGTCATGGCATCTTCTCTATGCCATGCGGCAGGCCCTGACACCACGGTGGATGCTTTGATCGAGAAACTGGTTGATAAGGGAATTCTGACCGCGGACGAGGCCGACCTCCTGAAAGGCCGTATCGTTTATGATTCCAAAGTCATTCAAGAAGCGAACATGAAGAGGGACATCCCGGAATGGGTACAAAATTCCAAATTCAGCGGGGACATGCGGGTGCGGTTCCAGGACCAGAAAAGGAAAAACGGGTCCGTCAATAATTCTCAAGGGCGCATCCGGGCCCGTTTAAATTTTGAAACAAAGCTGACCGACAAGGCCAAAGTGGTCTTTGGTATCGCCACCAACGGCGGGGCCAATAATGCGCGCTCCAATAATTTGACCTTCAGCGGTGACACCAGCACCGAGGCCGCCAACAAGCCGTTTGCCAAAACCAATGTGGTTTTAAATAAAGCCTACGGGGCGTACACGTTTAATCCGAACGTGAGTTTCATGGCAGGTAAGATGGACAATCCCATTTGGGAACCCATGGAATTTTTATGGGACGGGGACATCACGCCTGAGGGCGGATCATTGCGTTTGGACAAGAAAATCAACGACAATTTTGGCGTGTGGGCCACGGGCAATTCGTTTGTGCTCAATAATTTCTCCGCCAGCACCAGCGATCCGTTTATGTGGGTGGTGCAGACAGGCCTGAACGCAAAGGCAGGGGAAAAATTGGATGCGAAATTGGTTGGGACCTATCAGGGTTATGCTAATATCAAATCTGGTTTCACCGGTAGCCGCACCAACAATACTGCCGGCTCGGCCGGAATAGGGGCAAATTCGCTCTTATATGATTACACCGCTCCGATGGGTGCTGTGGATGTCGGCATCAATGATCCTTTCGGGGAACTGTTGCCCAGCCGCATTTATATCCCGCGGGTGGGAGTCTTTGGTCAATACACGCAAAACCCAAGTCCCGACACCGACAATAAAGCCTTTATGGCTGGTGTTTATATGGGCAATTCTAAAGTCAGCGGTTTTGGCACCTGGAAGGCCACAGCGGCTTTTAAGAAAATCGAAAAAGATGCCTGGCTGGACATTTTGCCCGACTCCGATTTTTACAGCGGCAATACGGGGGTCAAAGGTTTCGAGAGCATTTTCGAGTTTGGCCTGGCCAAAAATATGACTTTTGTTTTTGATTATTATCAAGCCCGGCGGATCAAAGTGGCCAACAAGGCCCCGGAGCATTTGTTCCAAGCGGACATTAACTGGAAATTTTAAGAAAGGGGTTTTATATGATGAAACGATTTTTTTTGCTGGTCCTCACAATGGCCATGGCGGGTTTGGCTTGGGCCGGACCGGTTTTGATCAATGGGGCCGGGGCCACATTTCCGTACCCCATTTACTCCAAATGGTTCAATGTTTATTCCAAGTCCAACCCTGAGGTCCAATTTAATTATCAATCCATCGGTTCCGGCGGCGGCATTAAGCAAATCACCGCCAAGACGGTGGATTTTGGTGCTACCGATGGTCCAATGACCCCGGACCAAATGAATGAGGCCCCGGGACGTATTTACCATATTCCCATGGTCATGGGAGCTGTTGCGGTAACCTACAATTTAGAGGGAGTGGACAGTGGCTTAAAAATAAGTCCCGATGTCCTGGCCGATATTTTCTTGGGCAAAATTACCAATTGGGATGATGCCCGTATCGCGGCGGACAACCCGGACGTCAATTTGCCAAATCTGCCTATTATCGTGGTGCACCGTTCTGACGGCAGCGGCACAACGTATATCTTCGTGGACTATTTAAGCTCGGTAAGCAGCGAATGGAAGGGCAAAGTCGGCAAAGCCACGTCAGTTAACTGGCCGGTGGGCTTAGGCGGCAAAGGCAATGAAGGAGTTGCTGGTTTGATCAAGCAGACCAACGGCTCTATAGGATATAATGAACTGGCCTATGCCATTCATAATGATTTGTCTTATGCCGATGTCAAGAACAGCAGCGGGAATTTTATTACCCCGGACATTGAATCCACCTCCAAAGCCGCGGAAGGCGTGAAGATCCCTGACGATTTTCGGGTTTCCATCGTCAATAGTTCCAATGCCGACGCGTATCCGATTTCAGGGTTTACCTGGCTGTTGATTTATAAGGACATGGACGACCCTGTCAAAGGTGCGGCCATCGTCAATTTTATAAAATGGGCCATCCATGACGGCCAGGAATATGCCAAAGACTTGTTATATGCACCATTACCCTCCGAAGTCGTGGATATGATCGACCAAAAGCTCACAAAAGTGAAGTATTAAAAAAGTAGGGACAACGCCCTATTAATTCGGTGCCACCCAATGTAACCCGAATTAATAGGGCGTTGTCCCTACTTTTTTATTGTGTCTGCTTAATTCTAGGATATAATGCACGCCATGAATCGCAAAGACACCGGCGATCTCATTTTTGAGCGCACCCTGGCCGTTTTTCCCTGCCTAATCCTTGTCCTGGTGGCCGGGATTTTCTGGAAGCTGGTTGATGCGTCATGGCTGTCTATTCAGAAATTCGGCTTTAAGTTTCTGGTCTCCTCGACTTGGGATCCGGTGTTCGAAAATTTTGGCGCCTTTCCTTTTATTTTTGGGACCTTGGTCACTTCTTTTGTGGCTTTGCTCTTGGCCATTCCCATCGGCCTGGGCACCGCCATTTATTTGGCTGAATATGCACCCCTCAAAATTCAAAAAACCATTGCCATGTTCATTGATCTTCTGGCCGCTATCCCCAGCGTCATTTACGGATTATGGGGGATTTTCGTGCTGGTGCCTATCATGCGCGAGCATGTGCAGCCGTTTTTAGGAAAACATTTAGGATTTTTACCTTTTTTTCAAGGGCCCAATTATGGGGTGGGCATCCTTTCGGCCAGCGTGATCTTAGCCATTATGGTCGTGCCTTTCATTATTTCGGTTTCCCGCGAGGTGATTTTAGCGGTACCGGCCGTTTATAAAGAGGCCGCCTACGCCACGGGCTCGACCCGCTGGGAGGCCCTACGTTTCATCATATTAAGCCACGCCAAACCCGGTATCATGGGCGCGATTATTTTAGCCCTGGGCCGGGCCATCGGGGAGACCATGGCCGTCACCATGATCATTGGCAACAACGCTAAAATTTCCGCGTCGCTGTTTTCCCCCGGGTATACGCTGGCAAGCGTCATTGCCAATGAGTTTGCCGAAGCGGCCAGCAAATTGTATTTGTCCGCCCTGGTTGAAATCGGCCTGGTTTTATTTTTAGTGTCTATTTTTGTAAACATGATTGCCAGGTTTCTGATATGGTCAGTGACACAAAAACCTTAAGCGATATTCAAATAAAGACCCGTTTGCTGGAAACTTTTAGGGCGACGCGCATGAAGCGGCGCCTGGCTGACAACACGGTGGTCTATGTGCTGTCTTTCTGCGCCCTGATCATTGTGTTTTCTTTATTTGCCATTTTGGGGCATTTGTTGACGCAGGGGGTTTCTTCGCTCAATTTGGCGTTCCTGACCCATTTGCCCGCTCCGGTCGGTGAAAAGGGCGGAGGCATGGCCAACGCCATGGTCGGTTCTTTGACATTGCTGGCAATTGCGGTGGCCTTTGGGGTGCCGGTGGGCTTGGGTGCGGGGATTTACTTAAGCGAATACGCGCACAAGCGTTTTGCCTATATCGTGCGTTTTACCACCGATGTTATGAACGGCATTCCATCCATTGTTTTTGGTATTTTTGCTTATGAAATTTTGGTGGCACCTATGAAGAGTTTCTCCGCGCTCTCCGGGGGCTTTGCGTTAGGAATCATGATGATCCCCATGATCGCCCGCACCAGCGAGCAGTTTGTGCGCCTGGTGCCGGAGACTTTGCGGGAGGCAGGCCTTGCGTTAGGGGTGCCCAAATGGAAAGTCACGCTGGATATCATCATCCCCACCGCCCTGGGCGGCATTATGACCGGGATCATGTCGTCGCTGGCCAGGGTGGCGGGCGAGACCGCGCCGCTGCTCTTTACGGCGTTCGGCAATCATTTTTGGCAAAGCGGCTTGATACAACCGATCGCGGCGCTCCCGTTGCAGATCTTTGCGTTTGCCATTTCACCCTATGACGACTGGCACCGCCAGGCCTGGGCTGGGGCGCTCATTTTGATTATTTTGGTGTTTATCATCAATCTTTTGGCCAATTATTTTGTCACCCGGCAAAGCCGCATTTTTGCCGGCAAGACCTGAAAGGTTTCCTGATATGCTGGGATCTCCGGTCAAGATTATCGTTGAGAAGCTGAATTTTTACTACGGCAAGAACAAAGCGCTCAAAGACATCAACTTAAACATTCTCTCCAAAAAGGTCACCGCCTTAATCGGCCCGTCGGGCTGCGGCAAGTCGACCTTCATCCGCATTTTAAACCGCATGAATGATTTGATCCCCACCTCCCGCGTGGAAGGGAAGGTGCTAATCGACGGGGCGGACATTTACGCCAAGCATGTGGATGTCGTGGAACTGCGGCGCAAAGTGGGGATGGTGTTTCAAAAATCCACCCCGTTCCCAAAATCCATTTATGAAAACATAGCCTATGGTCTAAAAATTATCGGCATCAAAGATAAGGCAACGCTCCATTATATGGTGGAGAAGAGTCTGCGCCGGGCGGCGCTATGGGACGAGGTCAAAGACAATTTAGACAAGTCGGCATTGGCCCTTTCCGGCGGGCAGCAGCAACGGTTGTGCATTGCCCGGGCCCTGGCCATGGGGCCTGAAATCATTTTGATGGACGAGCCGTGTTCGGCCCTGGACCCCATTGCCACCAGCCGCATTGAGGAGTTGATTTTTGAATTAAAAAATGATTACACAATCGTCATTGTGACGCACAATATGCAGCAAGCGGCGCGGGTCTCCGATTTCACGGCCTTTTTGTATTTGGGAGATTTGATCGAGTTTGGAGTGACTGAGCGGATGTTTACAGTGCCGCAGGATAAGCGAACAGAAGCCTATTTAACCGGACGGTTTGGCTAACGAAGGGACAGACATGCTTAGAGAAAAAATGGTTGAACTAAAGCGTCATCTTCTGGAAGACGCGGCGTTGGTCGAGGACATGATCACCAAAAGCCTCCGCGGCCTGACCGATAAAAACGAGGTTTTGCTGCTTGAGGTCATGAACACTGAAGAGCCAAAGGCCAATGATTATGACCGCGAGATCGACGAGATGTGCGTGGTCTTGATCGCGCAGTATGAGCCGGTGGCGCGCGACCTGCGCCAGGTCATCATGATTGTCAAAATGAACAAGGATTTGGAGCGTATTGCCGACCATGCCGTCAATGTGTGTGAAAGCGCCTTGGTGCTCATCCAAAAGCCGGTGCTCGGCCCGGTGGATGACCTCAAAATGATGGGCGAGAACGCCGTGCACATGCTCAAAGACAGCATCAATGCTTTTGTGAATGAGAATGTGGATTTGGCCAATGCGGTCTTGGAGCGGGACAACATCGTCGATAATGCCGGAGATAAAATCCTCAAAGACCTGACCGAAGTCATGCGCACCCAGAAGGACGCCATCACCCGGGCCTTGCACATTATGCGCATCGCCCACAACCTGGAGCGCATTGCGGATTTGGCTACCAACATTGCCGAAGAGGTCATTTATATTGTGGAAGGCCGTGACATCAAGCATAGCCATACGGAGAACGATGCCTAAAAAAAGAGTCCTCTTTGTTTGTATCCATAATTCCGCCCGCAGCCAAATGGCAGAGGAGCTGTTGCGCAAGCTCGGCGGTGAACGCTTCGACGTGGAAAGTGCCGGTCTGGAACCGGGAAAACTCAATCCATTGGCGGTAGAAATTTTAAGGGAAAAAGGCATTGATATCACCGGCAAAAAAACCCAAAAAGTTTTTGACCTCTTCACCGAGGGCCGCCGCTACCATTATGTGATCACCGTCTGCGACGAAGCCAGCGCCGAACGCTGTCCCATTTTCCCCGGGGCGGTCAAGAAATTGCACTGGTCTTTTCCCGACCCCTCGACCTTGACCGGTTCCCATCAGGAAAAACTCACCAAAATCCGCACGGTGCGGAACACCATTGAACACACCATCCGTAAGTGGCTTACTACCAACCCTTAAAATCAGCCCCCGACTTCTATCATTTTTACTTTAGCCCTGTACAATATTTTAAAAAGTAAGATAATTAATTTATGCATCAATTAGAGTGCCGTCGGTTGCTTCCGCATGATTTAAAACCACTTAACACACTTAGCGATTACAAAGCCGTTGGCGGCGGCGTTGCCTACAAACGCGCTCTGGCCATGTCGCCCACCGATGTCATTGCCCAAATCAAGGCCGCTAATTTGCGCGGCCGCGGCGGGGCCGGGTTTCCAACCGCCATCAAATGGGCGGGGGTGCGCAATGAGCCCTGTCCAACCAAATACGTGGCCTGCAACTTCTCAGAGGGCGAACCCGGCACCTTTAAAGACCGCTACAACATCCTAAAAAACCCCTACCACCTTTTTGAGGGCATGGCCATTGCTGTCTATGCCATAGGGGCCATCGAAGCCTATATCGGCATCAAAAAGAAATACCATCCTCAGGTACACCGCCTCTTTAGCGCTCGTAAGGAGATGGAGGAGGCCGGAATGATCCCCAAGGGCCTCATTAAGATCCATTTGGGCCCGGATGAGTACCTTTTTGGCGAAGAAAAAGGCCTCTTGGAGTCGATTGACGGCCGCTACCCCATGCCGCGCAATATCCCGCCGTACATCCAAGGCATCAATTTTCAGCCCAATTCGCCCAATCCCACCTGCGTCAATAACGTGGAAACCTTCTGTCAAGCCGCCTATATATTAAGGGAAGGGGCGGACAAGTTTAAGTCCGTGGGCACTCAAGACACCCCCGGGACAGTCATGTGCACCGTGGTAGGTGATGTGAAAAGGCCTGGTATATATGAAGTTACGTCAAATGTAACCCTCAAACAGCTGCTGTACGATGTGGCCGAGGGGCCAGTAGGAAAATTTGCCCTTAAAGCTGTGTTTTCTGGGGTGGCCAGCGGGGTGGTGACAGCCGAGCGCTTCGATAACCCCCTGGATTTCGGCTCCTTAAAGAAGATAGGGGGTGGCTTAGGGTCTGCCGGCTTTATTGTCTATGATCAGGACGCCTGCATGGTCCAAACCGCCCTAAAATTCAGCAATTTTTTGGCCAAAAGCTCCTGCGGCCAATGCGTGCCCTGCAATAGCGGGACCGCGCAAATCACCGACTTTTTAAAGAAAATTGAGTTTGGCCACGGCAGCCCGGAGCATCTGGATGCTATCCTGGAGATCTGCGGCCGCTGCACCAATCAAACCCGTTGTTTCCTGCCTACGCAAGAGTCGATACTTATCCCCAGTATTATCAAGGCCTTTACCATGGAGTTTAAAAAGCATATTGACGGCCATCGCAGTCCCCAGGAACGGGATTTGGTCCTGCCCAAACTGCACGAATACCATGAAGACACCTGCTCCTTCTCTTTCGATGACCCGTCGAAATTTCCTATTTAAGCCCTCGATTTCTCTCAAGTTGATAAAATTTTCTTAAATTCGCTTGACATGTGCACCGATGCGTGCCAAAATTCAAATACTTTTCCACCCTGGTGATTTCAATCATGGCTTCGAAAGGAGGGATGAGCTAAAAACAGCCGGGAATCATCACTAAGGGGTCTATGTGGCATTTTTCCTAGGTATTGATAGATCCTAGATATATATAGAGTAAATTCCAATCTTCTTGGGAGGAATAGCATGAGAACTAAACTGCTTCTAGTGACTGCCTTCGCAGTTATGCTGTCTGCGCCGGCTTTCGCCGCGGTGCAAAACGTCAGAGTGAGTGGTGACATTGACTCCACTTACATCAATCGTAATCATTTCAGCTTGGGTGCCAAAGCCCCTGCGCACGTTGACTTGGGCTTGGCCAAACAGAGTGTGTTCATTACTCAAACCCGCCTGCGCGTTGACGCCGATTTAAGCGACAATGTGGCAACTACGGTGGGGTTGATCAACGAACGCGCCTGGAATGCTGAAAATAATGCGAATACCAGCACTGCCACTTCCACTGGAAACACCGGTGATCAAGACACCAATGTCCAGTTGTACTTGGCGTATGCAACCATGCGTGAGTTTTTGAATTCACCGCTCACGGTGAGTGTTGGTCGTCAAGTATTCCACTACGGCAACGGCCTCATCATGGGTGATGGTGGTCAAAACAACCTGGCCACTGGCAACCTGGTTACTGTCGCCGCTGACTTAACCAAGAGAACCACGTATGACGGCGTCAAAGCCATCTTGGATTATAAACCGCTCACCTTGGACTTGATCTATTTCAAGAATAACCAAGGGATCTTAAACGGTAACGTCAATTCCGACCTCTCCAGTTCGGATGTTTTTGGTATCAATGCCAATTATCAATTGGGTGATGACCTAAACACCGTGGTGGAAGGTTACTTATTCGCCAGAGTCAATGGTGGCAACAATACCTCCACTGTTGAAAACAAAGGCGACACCTTGTACGTGCCTGGTTTGCGCGTGAGCACCAATCCTGTTAAAGGGTTGAATGCTGGAGCGGAAGTCGCCTGGCAAGGCGGCAACAAGGCTGTTACCGGCGGTTCCGCGGATGGCGACGGGATTCAACGTCAAGCCATGGCGTACCAACTCATGATGAACTATGCATTATCTGGGGCTGATATTGAAAAATACAAACCCAGTGTCAATGCATCGGTCACGCATGTTTCTGGTGATAAGAATGCCGGCAATGCCCGTCAGCTCTCACCACCGTCCTCACGTGAACACTACACGGCCTGGGATCCGTTCAATGAAGCCCAAGGCGCCGGCACCATCTACAACAGCATCTTTGACTTGACCAACATGAACATTGTTTCTGCTGGTATGACAGTCACGCCGTTGGAAGATGTGACCACCTCGTTTACTTGGAGCGGTTTGTGGGCGGCCAGAGAACTGTCCAGCGCGAATACGCTGACCTTCCGTCAACCGGATGGTTCTTCGGTTACTCCGACGACAACCACCAACAAGCAAATGGGTCATGAGTACGATGTTAATGTCAACTACGCTTACACCGAAGATGTTTCTTTCGGCGTAAACTTAGGCTGGTTCGTTCCTGGAAAGACATTCACCTCAGGTAATGACAGCACTGCCAGCCAAGCGTTGGCACACGTGTTGGTGAACTTCTAATCGGAGTTTGACCACACGTAGTTGTTGGCTTCATTCCCCCCGCCCTCAAAAGCGGGGGGAATTTTTTGTAAGTCGTTTTTGTCCGAACCATCCAGCTAATTTCAACAACGATAGTAAATTTACATCTGGAGAAATTGGCTGGACAGAAGGGAACCTCGACGTAGCAGCGACGTGGACCAATTACCGCAAAAAAATTTTCGTTGTTCGCAAAAAATTCACTCTCCGACGACAAACACGCTTCCAACCGCGAAAAATAATTCACTTTCCATTTCGCATTTCCATTTTCTTTGCTAATATAAAAATATCAATCTTAACTCCTTGCATCCATTACAGTTAGTTCCGTAAGAAAGCGATTGGGGCAGCATGACCCGCGATGAAATATACGAACACTTGGCCAAGGTTTACCTTGGTAAGCGTGAAAGCACCGTAGACCGAAAAAAAAAGAAAGCGGTCAATCAGCCATGGCTGGTGATTAACATCGTCATTACCGGTGTGATCTTGACCACCACGGTGTACGGGTTCACCGCCTTCCTGACCAGGCGGTCGGTCATCAAAAATCAGGTGTATTACGAGTTAAACAACAGTTTGATCAAAGTGGCGTACGATTTGAATGACCCTTTTCCGTCGACAAAAACGTTCGCCATCAGTATCCCGGAAAAAGACGTTTCAAAATTTCAAGCCTTAAAGTTTTCAATCCGCGGTTTAAACAATGCGTATCCAGGGATCGTGAAATTGGTGATCAGCAATCAAAAAAATGAGAAAGCCACGTATTACGTTAAAGACGTGGGGCCGCAATGGCAGCGTATGACCATCCCATTTGCAAAACTTAATTTGTCGGATTGGGCAACGGTGAAAGAACTGGCGTTTGTGCTGGAAGCGTGGAACGCGGATTACCGCCAGGGCACAGTATTGATAGACGATATCAGTTTTTCCAATTAGCCAAGGACTAACGGGGAGGATTTTGCTTGTGAAAACCATTTCCATTGCGAATCAAAAAGGCGGGTGCGGCAAAACCACCACCGCCATCAACCTGGCCTCGACGCTGGCCTTCAACGGCCAGAAAGTGCTTTTGATTGACTTGGATCCCCAGGCCCACGCCACCCTTGGGTTAAACATCGATGACGGCAACAGCATGTACAACGTGATTTCGAAACTCACCCCGCGCAAACTGAAAATCAAGGACATCATCATCAAGGTGGACCACAATTTTGACATCACTCCTTCCAACGTGCTGGTGGGGACGCTGGAGCAGGAGCTGGCGGAGGAGATCGGTCGGGAACTTAAACTCACGGAAGTCATTGCCCAAGTCAAAGACCAATACGATTATATTTTGATCGACTGTGCGCCGAGCCTCGGGTTTTTGACCGTCAATTCCATCCGTGCCAGCGACGAGGTGATCATCCCCGTGGAGACCAGCCGCTTTTCCATCCAGGGCGTCGACCATTTGACCGACATCATCAACTTGATCCGCGACCGGCTAAACCACCAGGTGGGCAGCCGGGTGTTGATCACCATGTTTGATTCCCGCTTGCGCCATTCCTTCACCATGCTTGCCAAGATGAAGGAAAAATTCGGCGGGCTGCTGTTTGATACCATTGTGCACGTGAACGTGAAGCTGAAAGAGTCTGCCGTCATCGGTGAAGCGGTGCTCAAATATGATAAATACTGCCGCGGGGCCAAAGATTATTTGGGTTTGGCACGGGAAATTCTAACCAATGACAAAGTCAAGATCGCGGAGCCGGCACGGGCCTCCAGGGCCGCGGTGAACAAGGCCGCAGAGGCTGCCCGCGAGGCGGTGATAGCTGCAGAAGATGCGCCGCAAGCCCCGCAATACGAAGCTTCCCAGCGCATGACAGAATTGATCAAAAAAGAGGCCGCGGAATTGGTGGCCGCGGCCCAGTTCCAGCTCAGCGCCCCTGAGGCACAGTCCGTTTATGTCACCGGCTCGTTCAACGATTGGTCTTTGGAAGAAAGCTGTCGCATGAGTAAACGCAACGGCGTCTGGAACCTGCAGTTGCCGCTCAAACCCGGCGTGTACAAATACCAGTTCATTGTCGACGGGAAATGGCAGGAAGACCCCCAAAACCAATTGACCGAGCGTAATTCTTTCGGGGACATCAACTCCCTGATTGAGGTCAAAGGTTAATGCCCCATCCGGAGTTTGTGAAGGAAGACATCTTAGAAAGCAAGATGTCTGCTGTCCTGGCGTATCTGCCCGTCTTGTGCATGATCCCGCGCATCCTTGAGAAAAAAAATCCTTTTGTCCTGGCCCAAGGCAAGCAAGGGCTGGTGCTGTTTTTGTTCGCGTTGTCGGGGGTGATTGCGGCGATCCGCAGCCCCATGGCGGAACCCCTCGGGGTGTCGGGCATGGCTGAAATAATCATTTTATGATGAACAAGCTGGTGGATGTCCTCAGAGAAGTTTTCTGGCTGAAGAAAAAATCAAAAAAACGTCCTGCCCGTCCCAAAAAATCCGCCTCCAAAAGAAAAAAGCCGCTTAATCCGGCCAAGCCAACAAAGCCTTCCAAACCCACGAAACCTCCTAAACCCGCCAAGCCTGCCCTGGATCCCAATTTGGTCCGCGTCGGGGAAATTACCCACTATTTTGACCGCATCAAGGTAGGGGTGGTGAAAATCACCCAGGGGACGGTTTTAATCGGGGACCGCTTGAGCATTGCGGCCAAGTCCGGGGTGTTTGTGCAAAAAGTTTGGTCTATGCAGATTGAAAGTAAGGACGTCAAAATTGCCAAAAAGGGCCAGCTGATCGGCCTCAAAATCGACAAAGCAGCGGCGGTCGGGGATATTGTGTACAAGTAGAGGATGTGCTATACTTACACCGTGAAGAATAAATTAAGCCATACCTGCCAAGGCCAAAGTGTTATTGAATACATCCTGCTGGTGGTCGCGGTGGTGACGTTCATGATTGTGTTTTTGAGCCCCACTGGCGGCTTTAAAAAGACCCTGGACTCCAGTTTTACCAACGCTTTTGTTCGTCATCTCAATAACGTAAATAAAGAAATCCAGTTTTAAATGTCCCCGCAGCATAAAGCGCTGATCCGTCGGTATTTGGTGTGGGCGTATAAAAACACCAAAGAAGCGTATGATCGCCTGGAACGAAAAACCACCCAGTTGACCGCGGATGAATTTATTTGGGCGAAATTGTCGCAAAAATCTAAACATCAGGGCAGGCGATCCGCGGAATATCAGGCCCTGCTGGCTGAATTTAAGGACTACGTGGAAAAGAAGCGGGCGCAAGCCGTACCCAAGGGGCAGCATTTGTATCTGCAAGACCGTTTGGATGCCGTGGAAGCCGCCATTAAAGATTTCTTAGGGCAGAAGGAATTGCGCAACATCCGGGCCGCTTACGAGGAGGAATTCACCCGCCGGATCTGGGCGTCCACCGAGCATTAATATTTGCGGGTTCCGTCGGAAATCCGCTGCTTCATGTCATCCATGGATTGTTTCAGCTTTTCCCGCGTGGCATCACTGATTTTTTGCTGCGCATCTTTTGTTTGTTCGGCCTGGATGGAAATGGCAGCGGGTTTTTTTGGGAACGGTTTGCCAAGCCCGAACAGGTAGCCGCAAAACACCGCCAGGACCCATACTCCCCCGGCGAGCAGGACCACAAAAAGGGTGGAATTCATATTTTAAGTATAATGGTTTTCATGACCATCGTCAACGGCTTGTGCTTTTGGTTGCTCCTTCCGTCGGCCGGGCTGTTGGCCGGACCGGTGGAAGTCGTGGTCAATGGAGACCGCTACCCGTCTCTGCAAGCCTATCAAGAGTCTAAGAAATATTCCAAACACATCATCCTGGGAGCGGAGGCAGGATCGGAAGCCGATTCTTTAAAGGCCGAAGCTTTGCGCCTGGGCGTGATGTATGACCCTTTAAAAATCAAAACCATTACCCTGGTTTCTACCGGGGAGGCCCTGGCCATCCAACGGCTGGTGGATTTAGGCGTGGAAAAACCCATGGGCCAGGTCGTCACCGATTTTCATCAGAATTGGGACCAAGCCACCCCGAATTTCACCCTGGCCCCAGAGGAACTGGAAGCACGTTTGAAAAGTTTGGTGGAGGGCCGGAAGGAGCCGGTGCTGCTGATGTCCGGGCCCAACAAGTTGCGCGTTATGTCTTTAAAACACGAGGGTTCCAAACAATCCCCTTGACTTAAAGCCCGCCTTAATTGTATAATTTCCCGACTCAAAAGAGCGAAAAACCGGCGGCAGGGCCGCCTAAAAGGAGGAAGCACATTGGCTATTGTTAAAGAGAAAAAGGCAGAGGTCATTAATCGGTTTAAGACCCATGCCAAAGACACGGGGTCAGCCCCGGTGCAAGTCGCCGTTTTGACCGCCCAAATCAACGGTCTCAACGACCATTTCAAGTCCCATAAGAAGGATCATCATTCCCGTCGGGGCATGCTCATGCTCATTGGTAAGCGCCGTCGCCTTTTGGAATACCTCCAAAAGACAGATCCGAAAAAATACGAAGAAACCATTAACAAGCTCGATTTACGCAAGTAAAGAGCACTCAGAAAAGGATCTCATATGTCTACGGCGCAAGTCCAAGCCCCATTCGGGGACGAAACCCTTATTATAGAAACAGGCAAATGGGCCAAACAGGCCGGCGGCGCCGTCACGGTGACGGTCGGCGGCACCGTGGTGCTCGTCACCGCGTGCATGGCCAAAAGCCCCAGAGAAGGAATAGATTTTTTCCCGCTTACTGTGGAATATCAAGAGCGGACGTATGCCGCCGGAAGAATTCCCGGCGGTTTTTTTAAACGCGAGGGCCGGCCTACCGAACGTGAAGTGCTGGTCTCCCGGTTGATCGACCGACCCATCCGCCCTTTATTTCCGGAGGGATTTTTAAACGAAGTGCAAATCGTGGCCACTGTTTTAAGTCACGACGGGGAACATGACCCAGATTGCCTGGCCATGATCGGTTCCTCTTGTGCGCTCATGGTTTCCGACGTTCCGTTCGACGGGCCCATTGGCGCGGTGCGCGTGGGCCTTATCGACGGGCAATTGGTGGCCAACCCCACGTTTTCCCAGCGGGCCAATAGTGCGATGGAGCTTGTGGTGGCAGGATGGGGGGACGGCGTGGTCATGATTGAAGGCGAGGCCGATCAAGTCCCGGAGAGCAAAGTTTTGGAAGGCCTGCAATTTGCATTGGACGCTCTGAAGGCCGTTAAGGCCCTGCAAGTGGAATTGCAAAAGAAAGCCGGCAAAACCAAAACCAAAGTGGAGTTGGCCGCGCCCAATCAAGCGTTGATCGCCAACGTCCGCTCAAGTGCCTTCCCTCAGCTGGAGAAGATCTACACCAGCATCGCCGAGAAAAGCGCGCGCGAAAGTGCCGTGAGCGAGCTGTCGAGCTCTTTGACCAAAGATCTGACCGTGTACCAAGAATTCGCCCCCAAAGGCGGCAAAGAAATCTCCGCCAACCAGGTGAAGGCGATTTTTGAGACCCTGCAATATGAAGTCATTCGCAGCAATGTGTTCAATAAAAAATTACGCGCCGACGGGCGGGGTTTAAACGACATTCGAACCATCGAGTGCGAGGTTGCGGTATTGCCGCGCACCCACGGCTCCGCGTTATTCACCCGTGGCCAGACCCAAAGTTTAGGCGTCATCACCCTAGGCACCAAAGATGATGAGCAATTGGTGGAAAGCTTAGAAAGCAGGACGTATAGGACGTATCTCTTCCATTACAATTTTCCGCCGTATTCCGTCGGCGAAACCAAACCGATGCGCTCTCCCGGACGCCGGGAAATCGGGCATGGGGCCCTGGCGGGAAAAGCCCTTAAATATGTCCTTCCTTCCAAGGATGAATTTCCCTACACCATCCGCGTGGTGTCGGAAATTTTAGAGTCGAATGGTTCTTCCAGCATGGCCTCGGTGTGCGCCGGATGTTTGGCGCTCATGGACGCCGGTGTGCCGATTAAAGCCGCTGTCGCCGGGATCTCGGTCGGCTTGATTTCCGATAGCAAGCAGGCAGTTCTTATTACCGACATCATGGGTCTGGAAGACCATTTTGGGGACATGGATTTTAAGGTGGCCGGCACCCGCACGGGAGTAACCGCCATTCAACTGGATTTAAAGATCAAATCGCTGAGCATGGATTTGGTTAAGCGCGCCGTGGCGCAGGCCCAAGGCGCCCGCATGAGCATCCTGGATAAAATGGAGAAAACGTTGCCGGCTCCGCGTGCAGAAATGTCGCCCTATGCTCCGCGCATCGTGACGCTCATCATCCCTCAGGATAAAATCGGCGAGATCATCGGGCCAGGGGGCAAGACCATCCGCCGTATGATCGAGGAAAGCGGCGTCACCTCCATCGATATCGAAGAAGATGGCAAAGTCATCGTGGCGTCCCCGGACAGCAAGGCCTTGGACATTGCCGTCGGCATGATCAAAGGCTTGACCCAGGAGCCCGAAGTGGGCGGCATTTACGAGGCCACGGTCAAGCGCATCATGAATTTTGGGGCTTTTGTGGAATTCATGCCTGGCCGCGAAGGCTTGGTGCATGTCTCGGAGCTCGCCAGCAAATTTGTCAAAGACGTCAATGAAGTTGTCAAACTCGGCGATAAGTTTAAAGTCAAGCTCATCGAAAAAGACGAGATGGGCAGGTTTAACTTAAGCAAGAAACAGGCCGAGAGTTAGGCTACAGCGTCGGGGGCAGATGAAGATTGAGCACATCAATGAGATCAAGGGCATTATTATTTTGACCCTGAGCCTGATTTTGTTGGCCAGTCTTGCGTCATTTACGCCCAACGACCTTTCCTGGTATACTTCGCAACCCAACGCTCAGGCCCATAATTTGATAGGCATCGTCGGCGCCTATTTGGCCGGCATGGCCTTTTTTGTTCTGGGCTTGAGCGCGTATTTTTTGGTGGCCGTTGGTTTTTTCTGTAGTTGGAACCGGTTTACATCCCGCGACATTCAATTCTCCATCCCCAAAGGTTTAAGTCTGGTGGTGCTCATGGTGGTGGTCAGCTCACTGCTGAGCGTGACCGCGCCGGAGGCGGCCATGGAGCGTTTTCAGCGCTCCGGTGTCGTGGGCATCGCGTTTAGTGATTTTTTGCAGCGGTATTTGAGTCCCGTCGGGGCGTTGATCACGCTGTTTGTGCTAGGGGCCTTGTCCTTGGTCGTGGCCGGCGAGTTTATGGTGTCGCCTTTTTTTGTGTGGCTGTGGCGGTCGCTCAGCGATCAATGCAAGGCGGCCTTTGGTAAATTGCAAAAAATGCTGAACTTGGGCGGGGGCAACCTGTCGGCCGTGTCAGCCAAAGTAAAAACCCCCCTGCCTCCAGCGGCGCTCAAGAAGCCGGCCTTTAAAGAAGAGGATTTTGCCGGGTTGGCGGACCAGGCCATTGCCAAGTCAACGCCCAAACCCCACATGCAATCTCAAACGCCATCGCCAGCTCCGGCGGCCAAACCGCAACCCGCCTCGCCCAATATCCATATCGTGGCCGCGGCTGTGGCCGGGTCCAAAGACCAGCCGGCGGCCAAAGCTGTGGAAGCGAAAGCCAAAGTGGTAGGAAAATATATTTTGCCGTCGCTGGATTTGCTCAAGGACGCGCCGATCACCTCCGAAGGCAAGATTCAGGAAACGCTCATCAACGGGTCCCGGATTCTGGAAGAAACACTGGCGGATTTCGGGGTCAATGTCAAGGTGGTGGACATCGAGCGGGGGCCGGTCATCACCCGTTATGAATTGCAACCGGCGCCCGGTGTCAAAGTGGGACGCATTTCCAGTTTGTCCGACAACTTGGCCATGGCGTTATCAGCTTCGGCCGTGCGGATCCTAGCCCCCATCCCTGGTAAGAACCGGGTCGGCATTGAGGTCCCCAACGGGGCCTCCGCCGCCGTGTTTTTAAAAGATGTGCTGACGCAGAGCCAGTTTAGCAGCTCCAGTTCCAAATTATCGTTGGCCATCGGCAAAGACACCTCCGGCAAACCATTGATCGCCGACTTGGCGGACATGCCGCATTTGCTGGTGGCCGGCACCACAGGGTCCGGAAAGACCGTATGTTTAAACAGCTTGATCATGTCCATTTTGTTTAATGCATCCCCCCAGGAAGTCAAGTTCATCATGGTGGATCCCAAAATGGTGGAACTAGCCCCGTACAATGATTTGACCCATTTGATTTGCCCGGTGGTGACCGACGCCAAGAAAGTGGGCGCGGCCTTAAACTGGCTGGTGGGGGAAATGGAGAACCGTTACAAATTATTGGTCAAAGAACAGGTCCGCAATATCAAGGGCTACCATGCCAAGGGGCTGGCGTTGCCGTATATCGTCGTGGTGGTCGACGAACTGGCGGACTTGATGCAGGTTTCCGCCAAAAGCGTGGAAGGGGCGATCGCCCGGTTGGCCCAGCTAGCCCGCGCGGTCGGCATCCATTTGATTCTGGCCACGCAGCGTCCGTCGGTGGATGTCATCACCGGGGTCATCAAGGCGAATTTCCCTGCCCGACTCTCGTTTAAGGTCGCCTCGAAAGTGGACTCCCGCACGGTGCTGGACATGAACGGCTCCGAGAATTTGCTTGGCAAAGGCGATTTATTGTTTATGAAACCCGGCGATCCCAAGCCCACCCGCGGCCAATGCTGTTATGTGTCGGATGAGGAAATTACCGGGGTCATCAATTTTATTAAGGCCCAGGGAAATCCGGAGTATAATGATGAGGTGCTTAAACCCCAATCGGTGTCGGGCGCCGGCGGCAGCGAGGACAAAGATGAAATGTACGACGAGGCGGTGCGGGTGGTGGTCGAAACCAACCAAGCCTCGGTGACGATCCTGCAGCGGCGTTTGCGTCTGGGATATTCGCGGGCCGCCCGCTTGATCGACATGATGGAGCAATACGGCATTGTAGGTCCTTATGCCGGCAGCAAAGCGCGCGATATTTTAGTGGACCGCGAAAAATGGTTGTTGGAAAATTTAGGAAATACGCAGGAAGCCAATGGTGGAACAAACACTCAACCCCAGTAGTTCAGTCCTGAAGGACACGCGCCAAGCCAAGGGCCTCACTTTGGAAATCGTGCATGAGGCCACCAAAATTCCTTTGGATGTGCTCAAAGCCATTGAGCAGGGGTATTATGTGCGCACCTTAAGCCCGTTTTATCAGCGCGGTTTTATCAAAATTTATGCCGAGTTCTTGGGCCTGGAAACGCAGGAAGTCCTCAAGGCCTACAACATGGAAGCCAGATTGGGGCC
>JAKFXC010000100.1 GCA_021731625.1 Candidatus Omnitrophota bacterium | reverse complement strand
GGGGCGCGTTCCAGCACCGCAGGAGGCGCTTGGGCCCGGTCTTGACGCCTCTGCCATTCTGCCAGCTTTGCTTCGTTAAACTCGCGTGTGTTGTCCATCCCCGCAATTTGCTTCTTTAAGCGCAGCGCCTCCTGTTGCAGGGCGGTCAACTTAAACCGCTTGTCCTTGAGGCCACTGGCCAGCTCGTCGAGGTACAGTTGCTGGTTGGTCTTGCCGTTGCGCTCTCTCAAAAACTGCCTTACTTTGTCATTCTTTTTTGCCAGCTGGGCCCTGCGGCCTTCCAATTTCTTATGCTCGACGCGTAACGAACGGTACTCCTCGGTCAATTGATCATTGCTTTGAATCAGCACATTGATCTTAGCCTGGACAACATCAAAGCTGAGTTTCATTTGATCGGCGCTGGAAGAGGCAGCCTGCGGCGGGCGCACCGGGGAGGAAAGCTCCTGGGCCGTCGCTGTCCCCAAACAGAAGAGACCCAAGTATAACAAAATAATAAAATACTGCATAGTGATAATTATATCGGGATAAAATTAGCGGAGCAAGGAAGGAAATGGGTTTTTCATCGGGCCACTGGAATGACGCCGACCAGAGAGTTGGTCAAAAAAACCTCCTGAGCCTGGCGCAGCATCGCCGTGGTCAAAGGTTCTTCCACCACCGGCAGGCGCTGACGGTATGCTTCGGCCAGGACATACCGCCGGATAATGCCGTTTAAGCAGCCGGAGGACAGCGGCGGCGTCCGCAATTTTCCGTCTAGGATAATGAAGACATTGGCACGGGTGGTTTCAAAAATGTGGCCCTTGGCATTGAGCAAGAAGGCATCGTCATACCCTTGGCCTTGGGCCTGGTCCATCGCGTTTTTAAACAACCGGTAATCCAGCGATTTCACATTGGCCCAGCGGGCCGTGGCCGGCTTTTTGGTCTTGATGATCTTTAAACGGAGGCCCCGGCGGTATTGCCGTTGCGACGGCGGCAGATACTTCTGCACCGTGACGGCACCGTGCACCTTCCCCCGGTCCTTAAACACCAAGACCCGCACCCGGGCGTATGGAAAAGGCGGGTTGCGACGGATGGTGCTGCGGATGATGGAGCCTAAGGCGGCGTTGGTCCAGGGGCGCACGATGTGCAATTGTCTGAGTCCCCGCTGCAGACGTTGGGCGTGCTCCGGGAAAAATTCCGGTTTTCCATCGACGGCGCGCAGGGTCTCAAAAACCCCGACCTTCCTGTGGCGGCCCGGCGTCAAATCTGCCATCAAGGCCGCATCGGCGGAAACATAGTGTCCGTCGAAATAAATGATTGGCTTAGCGCCCATAGACCTCTGCCAGGGCAGCCTCCATCCCGCGGGCCTTCAACACCGTTTCTTCATACTCCGCCTCCGGCACTGAATCCGCCACAATGCCGCCTCCGACGTGAAAGCTCAAGCGCCCCGGACGCACAAACAAGGCCCGGATGAGTATGGAAAAATCCATGTCCCCCCCAAAGTCAATGTACCCTAAGGCGCCGGTGTAAGGACCGCGGGGGGCGCGCTCAATCAACTGGATGATGCGCATGGCTTCGATTTTGGGACAGCCGGTCACGGAGCCGCCGGGAAACGTGGCCCTCAAGGCATCGAAGCCATCAAATTTTTTATGCAGCCGGCCCTCGACGGTGGCAGTGGCCTGGAACACCGTGCGATACGCCTCGATGGTGCGCATCGATGTAACTTTGACCGACCCATAATCACACACCCGTCCCAAATCATTGCGCTCCAAATCTGTCACCATTAACAATTCAGCGATTTCTTTCGGACTGTGGCGCAGGTCTTGTTCCAATTGTTTGTCTTTGGCCGGTGTGTTCCCCCGCGGCCGGGTGCCTTTCATGGGTTTGACCTGGACCAGGCGGCCACTCAATTTGAAAAAACGCTCTGGGGAAGAACTTAAGACCGTCTGCCCTTGGCCTTCAAAATACGCCGCAAATGGCGACGGGGAATGCGCTCTTAGGGCGCCATAGAGTGCCGCCAGATCGGTCGGCTGTTTTGGCCGGCCCGGGATTAAGGTATCAACCCGGCGGGAAAGATTAATCTGATAAATGTCGCCGGCCCGGATGTGCCGCAGGGCCTTCTTTACCGCGGCGACATAACTCGCCTTGGTAAAATTGCTTTGGAACACAATGGGACATGGTCCCGGTTTTGAAACCGAAGGCCGCAGGTTTTCTTTCAGTTGCGCACAGATCTCGTCCATGGCCCGGGTGTCCGGGGCATGGATGCATAACTCTCGACGGCGGTGGTCAAAGGCCAGCACCCGGTCATAAAGCCCGAAGTTCAGTTTCCCCTCATACGCCACGTACCCCACCGCTCCCCCGCAAAAGCGGTCCCGCCGGGAAACCTGGTGTGTTTTGATTTCACGTTTCAGCGCCGCAAAATCATGGCCGGTGATGGTTTTAAATGGCAAAAAACCAATATAGGAAAATCGGCCCTCGGCGCCCTTTTGGCTGGAGTCTAGAAAAAACAGCCCCGGCAGGCCGTAAAATTTCTTAAATACGGTAAAAGGATCTCCGGGAAAGGGCAGATTTTTTTGAAGCATGGGTATGGCCCGTTAGAATAAAGACGACTGGGGCGCCTGGATGACTCGGAAGGCCGGCTTTTCCACGCCGAACTGGGTCAGGAAGTTACCCACGTCGCACAGCCGTTGTTCCTGGGCCATTTCGATCAAACGCATCATCACTTGGACGGTGATTTCCACGTCTGCCATGGCCCGGTGGCTGTTCTCGACGGTGATCCCCAAGGCCCGGGCCAAATAAGCCAGCCGGTAGCTGCTTAAATAAGGAAGTAAGTCTTTGGCCATTTTGAGGGTGTCTAGCGCGGGGGTGATGTCGTTGAGCTTGCGCCCCATCAAGGAAAGCTCGTAACACAAGAACCCCAAATCGAAACGCACGTTGTGCCCGGCCACGCACCCACCGGAAATAAAATCGATCATGCGGGGCAAGATCTCCGCCGCCTTGGGGGCGTCGGCCAGCATTTCTTCGGTTATTTTATTGACCCGCATGGCCTCGGGCGGCAAGGCCCGGCCGGGATTGATGAGCGAATGAAACCGGTCGACGATGTGAGTGCCCCGGATTTTCATGGCGGCAATTTCAACGATGCGGTCTCCGTCTACGGGGGACAGACCTGTGGTTTCAACGTCGAAGACAATGATTTCAGCAAAATTGATGTTCACGTGGCAGTCCCTTGCGATGATGGCGCCGGCATCCTTAACGCGTACACCGGCACATGTTGAATGGGATGATAAGAATTTTTGGTCTTGGCCACCAGCGGCATGGCGAAATCGTCCATGGTGTTTAAAAATGTGTACGGACTGACTGCCGGATCGGCGCAGAAACGGTTAAAGATAAAAGCGGACAGCCCTGTCCACCTTAAATCCGTCACTTCCAGAGCCACGCAAAAAGTCTCGGCATTGAGCGCATATCCAAAAGTGTAGGCGGCGATCTTGCCGTCGATCTCCACCACCTTGCCGACGAGCCCTAGCTCTGCGGCATGCGCCATGAGCAGCGCATGCACCGTTGCATTGTCCTGCAACATGGACACATACACCGGGTCGGTGTGGCGGGCCCTGCGGTTGGCGGCCCACTGACGGTAAAGACCCAGGCAATCTTCTCTGTCCGAAGGAACAAACGCCCGAACCCGTGCGTTTGGACAACGGCGCTTAAACACATGGATGTCGTGGCGTTGCGATTTATACGCCTGGCCTGCCAGGAGTTCCAAATCTTTACGCCGGTAGAGATACTCCTGCGCCTTCAAGTAGGTATTATATTCCTGGGCAGGAAAGGGTGGCAATGGAATAGTGGGAATATTTTCAATCCTGGCAATCTTATTTCGAGCCCCTCCCATGCGCTCAAAACACTTCTTTACCGTCGAGGATTGCAGCCCTCCACCCAATGGGGGTAGATATAAAAAGCCATCCGTCCCTTGCCAGGCAAACACACATAGCCGGTCCTCGACCACTTCAAAAGTGAATTTGAAAAAATCCTGCCAGCCGAAGATAGCAGAAAAATGGTAACTAGACAGCGGCCGCTCGCTGCGGGCCAGGAATGCGTCAAAAATATTTTTTTGGGACAGCAAGGCTTGGGCTTGCACGGGCCCGTCAAGTTCCGGCAGGGTAAATAAAAACCGTGTTTCTGCGACGACAGGGCCATAGTCCTGCACCAAGCTGCGGTGGCGTTTGAGGAAATCCCTAATATCCGGACGGGCAAAGAATAAACGGAGATATTGCACATATTGGTGCAGGGCTGCATCAGCTTCGTGGTCTTGAATGTACGGGCAGGCCAAATGGACGTGCACGTCAATGCCGGTGTGGCCTTGGGACAATAGGAACGGGTATAACTCGCAATCAAAGGGCCGCTCGCGGTAGGTGCGGCAGGTGCTGTCCTGCTTATTAAAAAAACGGCAGAGGTGTTTGCCGCAGTCGGCAATGGTCGACACATAGTTGTGATCGTCGATGAATTCTTTTTTGTCCCACTTGGGCCGCCATAGGGAGTCGGCGGCCTGGAAACGGCAGCACCCCTCGCATTTGAGGCACACGCTCGAGGGGACGAATTGTTGCAGGGATGGGGACAGTTCTGCCATTAGAAACGGACTACTTGACAGGGCTGCCCAGGACGATCTCGTGATCCGGGCCAACCAGCGCCAGGTGCTCGGCGTCGGATGCGGCCAAGAGCATTCCGTTGGAGGTTTCCCCGCGGATGACCGCCGGCTCGAGATTAGCCACTAAAACCACCCGACGGCCGATCAATTGTTCCGGCGTGTACGCTTTGCGGATGCCGGCGACGACTTGTTTGACTTCCTTGCCAGTGTCGACCTGCACCAGGTACAAGCGGTCGGCATTGGGGTGTTCCTTCACTTCTTTGATTTGTGCCACAATAAATTCGAGTTTCCTAAAATCGTCAATGGTTGCCATGAGGACCTTTCTGCAATAATGCCTTATTTTGAAGAATCAAGTTTAACAACACCGACCTGCTGCAAGACACGAACAAACGCACACGGCACCTGGGGCCTTCATTATATATTGGGCACCCAGCGTCACCGGTTAGAAACAAAAAATAAAAAAATCAGAATGAAATACCATAAACCGCCTATTTTCTCTTCATGGCCACCAGGTATGTTCCCGTTTGATACGCAACGTAATGTGTGCGGACATAAGCGGCAATGGCCACAATATGCGCATTGCCCTCGGCGTACGATGCCGGAAGCTTATCCTGCAAAAAGACCCTTTCCATGAACACATACTCCGGCCGGGCATCTTGCAATTGCTGGAGGGTGTCGCGCAAAAAATTGGGGCTGTGGGCGGCGTCGGCCGGGTAGGCCCGCAGGCGCATCGGCTGCGACGAAATGAGGGGCAAATGGTAAAACAGCGGCGGACGCTTGGCCTGCATGAGAATTTTAGTCTCAAAGCTAGACAGCAGCGCCACCGGTTCTTTGTCCTTGGTGAGCGAAGCAATGAGCTTAGCATCGCTGCTAAAATCTGATTCCCGTCGCCAATATTCTTTAAGCTCCCCGTCCGAGGCAAAATTTTCTTCGGTGCGGATGTCTTCGAACGTCTCGCCCAGGGCATTAAATGGCAGTTTATCTTCTTCCTTCATAAATTTGACCATGTGGTTAAAATATCCGCGGCGGTCCGGAAAATGCTGCGCCACGGCCCCGTCCACCATCGGGTTGCGGGAAAAATTAAACAGGTTTGGGTAACTGATATAATTGTGATTGGTGGTCAGGGCGTACATACTTAAGAGCAGCAATGCCCAGGACACCCGGCGGGTCCACGTGGCACCGAGGCGTCCAAAGGCAACGCTCAGCCAGAAGGCCGCCAGCAACACCAACGGCACCGCGTTGATGTAGTAGCTCGTCATCGCCGAGCGCACCACAAAATATTGGTAGTTGGCCAGGCCGTAGACCGCAATGACCGAGGCCAGCAGAAATTCCTGCGGCGCTTTTCTAAAATAAAGCAGGGCGCCGGTCGACAAGAGCGTTGCCAGGTACAACAGCGGAATGATGAAGGCCATAAACGCCGCCCAGTAGGTGCGGTATTTCAGACTTTCGTAAATGGGCAGCACGCCCCCGGCATGACCGTGGGAAAAGAAGGTCAAATATTCGAAAAGATTGTGCCAGAATGTGGGGTGCCATAGGGCGGACTCTAAGGTCAGCCAAAATAACATCCCGGCGCTGATTAGAGGCAGCAGGCCATAGGTCCCGCATCGCAGCCACCCCAAAGGTCCGGCAAAAAATTGCTGACGCCAGGACGGCACCGCATAAAGCGCCAGCAGGTAAAAATAAAATGTCGCCAGCACGCACATGCCGGTTGAGGTCATGTAGTAGACCGCGGCGCCGCTGTATAAGGCTGCGGCGAACAAGAACAGTGGCTGGCCAGTTCGGATGTGCATGAGCACAAGCATGAGCCAGGCCATGTCCAACCCGAAACGGATGGGCGTTGTCGACGGGTAAATCCACGCCAGGGGGCTGACCCCATAATGAAACATTTGCAAACGAAAGGCCACCAAGAATGCCGCCAGGGCCAGCACCCGGCTGCCGAGCCACATGCGCATAAATGCATAAAATAAAATATAATATCCAATGACCATGGCGATGAACATTTTAAGCACCGGCACATAGTCAAAACCGCCGAAGAGGAATGACAGTTTGGACAAAACCGCCGGCACCCCTACCCCGTATTGCGAAATCGCCTCCACATAAGGCAGGCGGCCGTTTAAATACGCCCAACCTGGAGACATGATAAAAAAATCAAAATGATGGTATTGCTCGCCGATGAAACTCTCGGCAATCACCCGGGCGGGGTCAGGCACGTAAATCACGGCCGCAATCAATAGAAGGCAGGCGGCATCTTTGGCCCACCCACAGGTGGTCTGGCGGCGGGCATGGCGGCGGACCTTCTCTAATATCAGGACAATCTCGCGCCACGCCAGTTTGACCACCAAAGCCGCAAGGCCAAGCACCAGCAGGGCCCTGCCCGCCAAAGCCGGACTGTTATCATAGATGGTCATTTTATAAACCGCGCAAAGCATGCCAAACGTAATGGCCGCCTCCGTCAGCCAATATGGCAACAGCCTTTGCCACTGCGGTCGGCGCAGGAAATCGCCCGGCAACAGGTGCACCACCACCCAACCGGCCGTTGCGCTGATCACAAAAACAAAATAGACCACCAAGTCCCATTTGGTCTGGGGATCAAAAAGAATCAACGCTTGGCCGACGATGACGCATAGCTGAATGGCCAAAAAGCAAACTAGGGAAGCCATCAGGCCGCGGGCAAGATTAATTCGGGTTAAACTGGGTGGCACAGAATTATTCATGGATATGAGACGTATAGGCGATTGGTGGTTAGGGCAAAAAGGGCGGCCAGGGCCAGGGCGGCAAAGATCATTTTTCGGCTGGGGTGTTTAAGGTGCGCCAGCCAGAAACAACCCAGCACCACCGCCGGAATGGCCACGGCCCCATAGGCAAACATCGTCGGAGACCAAATGTATTTCGTATAAATGAGCAGCCCATAGGCAGCAATGCCGACGGCGACCCGGCTCTTCCCCCATGCCCAAAACAGCGTGAACATATAAAATACGGGCATCGTGTACCCCATGAAAAAGGAAAAAAATTGCCGCACCCGCAAGGCTTCATACATGGGGACACTGCCCCAGCCCTGCTGTGGCAACCAGCCCACGCCCTGCAGCAGCCACGACGAGCCTGGCCAGGCCCAGCACACCGGGGCCAGGCCATAGTGGAACATGCTGATTTTTATTCCCAGCCATACTGCCAACGCGGCCAGCCAAAAACTTTTAAGCCACCTGTGGACCAGCCAAAACAAGGCCCACCAGCCCGCCACATGCACAACGTACAGGGCCCACAAAATGTCGACGTGACGGACCTGTCCCTGGAGGAGCCACCGGGTAAGGGGAAAATCCTGCCATTGCCGAAATTGGGTCATCGTGGACACAAGGCGCAATACCTCGTCGGCATTTGGCCACAACAGGCCCGCAATGAATGCCCCGGTAGCCGCGTAAGCCAGGCCGGTGTGCACCGGGCTCGGCTGGAAGGCAAGCCATATCCGATGGGCCTTGTTGCCCCAGCGGTTGATCTCCGGCCAAAAAATCTTCGACAATACACTCAAAAACAGGACGACATAAAAGAACGGCCGCACCCAGCCGCCGTTCTCTAGGGGAAGGACATTGTAAAAAGGATAGGTGTAGGTCAGCCATTTAAAAAATGCAAACAGCAATAAGAATACCCACAGGCATTCCATCCACACAAAATTACGCCAGGTCCGATATTGCGCAGGGTCCGCGAACGGCTTGCGCATAAGACGGATGGCTGCACCCATGAACGCCAGGACGGCGCAGCAGAAAATAAAATATAAGAAACTCTCCCTCTCCGGCTCCAGCCCCTTGGGCATAGGCACGTTCCAATGAATGGGGATAAAACTATACACATGCGCCACCATGATCAAGAGCTGCAGCGCCTCCACAATGGCGAAGGCCGTCATGAAGAAAACCATTTTCCAATCAGCCATTATCTTTTCTCTTGAGGGCGACTAAGTATTGCCCTTCCTTGTAAGGTTCATAACGCACAAAAATGTAATCCAGCAAAGCCATGAAATCCACTGAATCCCAATAATACGCCTGCGGCACATTGCGGTTTAAGAAAATCTTCTCCATAAAAATGTAGGGCGTGGGTCCGGCCTCCAGTTGGGCAATTGTTTTTTCCAGCCGGGATTTGGTAAACAAATGGGTGGTGACAAAAATGCGCATGCGCAGCGGCCGCGAGTTAATCAGCGGGAAATAATAAAAAAACGGTTTGCGTTTGGCCTGCATCAAGATGGGGATTTCGAAACTGCTGACCAAGGCCGCCTCTTTCTCCGGCGGGACCAGCTCCTGGATCAAGGCCGCGTCTTTTTGATAGTCGGTCTCCTGACGATAATAGGCCTTTAACTGGGCGTCCGAGGAAAAATCCGTCTCCACCCGCAAATCTTCATTGGTCTCGCCCAGCGAATTGTGCGGCAGCTTATAGGCATCCGGGTACTGGATAAAGAGCTGATTAAAATAATACAACCGATTGTCCAGTAGCTGGGCCACTTTCGAGTCCACCATCGGATTGCGGGAAAAATTAAAAACATTCGGATAGCCGCAGAACATATGGCAAGTGAGCAGCGCATACAGCGACACGCACAGCGCCAGGACGAGGCCTCGACGGCGCCAGGACACGGAGGCATAGTTTAAGAAAACATTGAACCAATAAAAAACCACAAAAAAGAACGGTAGGCCGGCGGCATAATAATTGGACGTCACCACCACAAAATATTGGTAAAGACCCAAGCCGTACACCGCAAAAAAGGCGGCCAGCAGATGCTGCCGGCGGATTTTATTTTGCCAGCACAGACTGCCGATGGTCGTCATCGTCAACACATACACGCAGGGGAACACCAGTCCCATAAACAGCAGCATGAAATTCTTGTTTTTAAGGTGCATGGCGTAAGGCGCGGTGCCAAACGAGCTCATGAACAAATGGATGAATTCCGACGTGTTCTCTAAAAAGGCGCGGCTAAAGAGCTGCGGCCCGATGGTTAAATAAAACAAAGCCAGGGCCGAGGCTGGGATCACGGCCACGATCCCCCCGATCTTTAACCAATCCGCGGGCGCCTTGATCATCAACCTGCGGTAATGAGGGTTGAGCAGGAAAAAAGCAAGATAGCCGCAAAAGGCCACGCTCAGGGGGATCCCCGTCGAGGACATGTGCCATATGGAAACCCCGCAGGCCAAGGCCGCCAGGAAGAGATACCGCCAGCGCAGGGTTTGCAGATGATAAAAAATCGCCCAAAAAGCGGCCAGGTCCCAAAAAAATCGCATCACTGTGGCTTGCGGGGTGGTCCAGGCAATCGGCACCACCCCAGTCTGGAAGACCTGCGCCCGGATGGCCATGGTGACCGCGGCGGCGGCGAGCAGGGCGCTGCCGTACCAGCGTCGCAGAAGCACAAACGCCAAACAAAAATACACCATGCTCGCCCCCGCGATCAGCATGAGCAGGCGCTCATAAGTCAGTCCGCCCATCCACTGAGCAAGACCGGCCAATTCCACCGGGATGCCTAAACCATAATAGGACGAATGGTCGACGTATAATCTTTTGCCGGTCGAGGCCGCGAACGCTGGCCCCATGAACGAGCCGTCCAAATGGTGGAATTGCTGGCCCAAGAAATCGCGGGCCACGACGGCCTGCATGTCCGGAACATACAGGATAGCCACGATCCCGACGGCAAAGACCCATTGGCCGCAGGCGCGCAAAAAATTCCGGTTTTGTGCATCCTCCCAGAGCAAGACCCAGGCGTGTTGAGCGATCGGCTGGATCCGCTGCCAAAAAATTTTGTGGACCACGGCGTAGACCATAATGGCGAGGCAGGCGCCTTGGGCCAGCTGGGGTCTTAACGCATAGCTGGTCATCTGGAAGACGGTGCTGATCCAGACAAACGTAATGACCACCTCGCTTAAGATGTAGGCTGTGCCCGCGCGCCATTTTACCCGCCCCCACGCCGCGCTGAGAATCAATACCGCGGCCGTAAAAATCAGTTCAATGACGGGCTGCTGCCAGTTTTTCGAAAAAAACCAGCCTGCGGCCAAAGCCGTTTGCAAAGACCAGGCGATGATGAGTATGGCGTTTAGCATAGTGTTAGAAGTAGGGAAACAGTAGAGACAGCTCCCTATTTTTTCCTTAAGGCCACCAAATGCTGGGATTCTTCCACCGGAACGTAATGGTCCTTGATGAATTTTATCAGCGCCGCTTCCGCGTTAAGCCATTGCTTATCCACAAAAATAAACGGCGGGTGTTCGCGCTGGATCTGCGCAGCCGCCCGTCGCGACCGCGCATTGGTGTTTGGCCGTGCCTCGTAAAAAAATGGCCGGCGGCCGGCGGCCATTAAAACTTGGGTGTCGAAACCGCTTAAGATCGGCACATGTTGGCCTGGGAACGTCAAACGTTCCACCATCGCCGCGTCGCTGTGCACCTCTGCCTGGGTGGCATAAACCGTTTTGATGTTTGGCCAATCCACACCGCCGATATTGAGAGCATTTGGATACAGCATAAAAACGACATTGGTCAGCAGTGCCCCGAAACTCAAGAGGCAAAAAACCGCCGCGACCTTGGATTGCATTTTGGCCGGCGCCTTTGCCAAAGCCTGTTGGCCCCAAAAGAGCACAATCAAAACCAGGACAGCGGCATGGCTGTAAAATCCCGTAAACGCACCATACGACAACAACCCGTACAGAGACACCAAGGCCACAAATGCCCACGGCGCCTTTTCTCTCTGATTCCTATGGCGGCGGTCCATTTCCCATGCGGCGGCAAAACTGCTGGCATAAATGAGCGGCACCCAAAACGCAGCCCCAAAATAGGGCTCCGGCGCCGCATTCAGATCCTGCCACCAGGTGACGGCGTTGCCCAAGCTTTGCCGGAAAAATGTTTTGCCCAAAATTGCGGGCCCGACCAGCATCCAGGCCCCTAAAAAACCCGCCAACAAGGCCCAAAGTCCAAAAACACTTTTGCGCTGCTGCAGCAAATAAATCAAAAACACCGCAAATAAGACCAGGCCATGGTACCACGACAATAGCCACGCCAGTCCCACGCACAATCCCCCCACCCACAACCAGACCACCGTCGGACGGCAAGCATGCTGGTATAAACACAGCAGCACAAAGACATCCGGCAGATGCGGCAGTCCCGCCATGAGCGGATGGACCCATGGCAAAGGCATCATGGCCGCGTTCAAAAACTGCAGTTTCAGCATGACCAAAAGCCCGGCCCCGGCCAGCCAGCGGCTAAGGAGCAATTCTTTGAGCAACACATAAGTCCCGGCGGCGTAAATCATGCCCAGCCAGGCCAAAAATAAAATGAGATGCCGATGATCCACCCCACCCAGCCAGCCGCTTCCCGCAGCAAGGAAGGTGCCCCAGCCCAGGCCCGAGGGACTGTGGACGTCGATCCCGACCTTTAAACCCGTCGCTGCCGCCCAGGCCGGTGAAGCAGCCTCGTGGTTTAAAGACTCGAAACCACCGCCCACGAACGCAAGGGACACCGCCTTATCTAAATCCGGGATCCATAACGCCCAGACCACCACCGCGGCCATGCCCACGTCCCACGCGCCTGCGGCCCATGGCGGCAGAGGATGGGACAACCATTTTCCCGCCCCCTCCACGGCCTGCCGAAACTCCGGCCAAAAAATCTTGAAACTCCAGCTGCCCGCAAAAGCGCCGTAAAATACAATTTGGGCCCATAACGGCTGGCCGTAAACGATCATTTTAAAAACCGCGAACAGTTCGATCAAAATAAAAACAGCTTCCCAAGCCCCAAACACGACCAGGGCCTTGCCTAAACCAGGATCCTCGCGCCGCCGGCGCCAGAACCACAGCCCTGCCGCCGTGAGCATCACATTGGCCACTACAAAAACCTGAAAAAAAAGCAATTCCCGTTCCGGCTGCAGGGTTTTTTGATGCAGGGGCCATAAGTTCTCGATGGAGGGGCCCGCCGGCACGGGCACAAAACTAGAAATCCACACCACCGCAATGAGGACCTGCACCGATTCCAGCAATGCCACGCCGGCGATGGCAGCAGTGTTTCGGAGGCTGCAATGTGGGATGCGTTTGAAGATCACCATAGATTACTTACGTTTAAGGGCCGCGAGAAACTCTCCGTCTTTGAAATGTTCATAGTGCGCGAAGACATACTCTAGCAGCATGGTCAAATTCATGGAATCGTATAAATAGGCCTGAGGAATTTGCTTGGCCAAAAAAATCCGTTCCAAAAAAATATATTCCGGCTTTTCCGCTTCCAGCTGGCTCAACGTGCGTTGCAGATTATCCACCGTATACAGATGAGTGACCACAAAGATGCGCATGCGCCGCGGCCGCGAATTGACCATCTCAAAATAATAAAAAAACGGTTTACGTTTGGCCTGGATTAAAATCTTGGTCTCGAAACTGCTAATTAAGGCCACTTTTCCGTCGGGTGGGACCAAACCATCGATCAACCGAGCGTCCTTGGTAAAATCGAATTCCCGGCGGTAAAACTCCTTAAGGTCCTCGTGCGATTTAAAGTCTTTCTCGGTGACTAACTGCTCGTCGGTCTCCCCCACCGAGTTTCGGGGCAATTTAAACGCGTCCGGATAGGAAATAAACAGGTGGTTGAAGTAGCTTTTGCGGCCTTCAGGGACTTCGGCGACCAGAGGATCGATCATGGGCTTGGAGGACACATTAAAAATATTAGGGAAGGCAACAAAATTATGATGGGTAAAAAGCGCATACAAACACACCGCCATCAGCACCAGCTGGATCTTTCTCACCCGCCTGGCCGGCCAATCCTTAAACCCATACCATCCCCAAAAACACAGCAGAAAAGCAATGATGACGCCGTTGCGGTAATAACTGGTGTTATTGGACAGCACCGCATAATAATGATAGGCCCCGAGGGCGTAGACCGCGATAAAGATGATGAAGCTTTGCTTGTATTCCATCTTACGGAAGAACAGGAAAGTTCCGACGATGAGCAGCGTGGCGGTATAAAACATCGGCAGCGACGCGCCGATCAAGAATTCCAGGTAATTGCCGCTCACCCAGCTGCTGGCCATGGGGGTCGAACCAAATCCGCTGGAATAATATTTCATGAACTCGCCCATGTTTTGCCAAAATTGTGCCGTTAACATGTGTGTTCCGACGGCAGCGGCAAAGAATGCCAGAGCGCTCACAACCGGCAGACCGAGATACAGGAGCAAAGCCCGCCAGCCCCATCGGCCGCGAAACAAAACATAAGAGCGCCCCTCCGATGTCAGCATCTGCCCAGCCAAATAACCCCCATACCCCATGGTCAAATACACACCGTCGCCCGTGGTATAGAAAATGGCCCAGCCGCACGTGATCCCCGCCGCGGCGAGCCACCGTGACCTATGCGTTTCCACGTGCCGCAGGATGCACCAGGCCGTCACCACGTCCCAAAAACAACGGATGGGGGTTTGATTTGAGTACGTGTAAATAAAAGGAAAGGTCTCGGTGTGGAACATCTGCCATTTGATGGCAAGCAGCATGCCAATCACGGTCCAGGCCAAACTTTGAAACCAGCGCCGCATGAGAAAATACCACAACACGTAATAGAGCATCACCCCCCACATCACCACCAGAAATACGCTCTCATAGCTATACCCGCCGAAGAAACGGTGGGCAATTTCCGAAAGCATGATGACGACCCCGGTGCCGTATCGGGAAATCACGTCGACATTGAGGATGCACCCGGAAATGTGGGCCCACCCCGAGCACATGATAAAGGCATTGGTGTGATGAAACTGCTCGCCCAAAAACATGCGGGCCAGGGCTGCCTCGTAGTCGGGCACGTAGACGAGCAAGACAAAAAACACCGGCAGCACCAGGTCAGGCCGGACCCAAGACGGCGGACTCATCCTCAAAGCCGCTTGCCAAACCCGTCGCAACAACCGATCAATTTCGGGGAAAAATATCTTATGCACAATAAGTGCTGCGGTCAGCACCCTGAATAGGCGCTGGGCCAGCAGCGGCCGGTCTGGATGCGTATGGATGTTCCAAGCGGCTTGGGCCAGCAGGAGGGTCAAAATTCCGTCGATGAGTAAAAAATCCTTTAGACCGGACCATGCTCCTGGGCGACCACCAAGTTTTTTAAGTACCATAAAAACCGCCGGGCCAACCAGCAGCGCCACCCACACCGGCCAGTCACGCCAGCGCAAAAGCAGCCCCACCTGCATGGTGATGATCAACCCAATCCCGGCCAGCAGCGCCTCCGCGGGAACAACCTGCAATGCCTGCAGTCCCCGGCGCAGGAAATGCCGCGGCTTGGGGTACCCCCAAGACAATACCAGGGGACGACTGGCTTTAAACAGCACTGCCACCAGCAAAAAAAGAGCCAGCCCAATTTTAAAAACAGCCTGCGGATAGGATAGCAGCAACAAACCCGCAACCATCATGGCCGCTGTTAAACTCCCCTCCCAAAAACAGATGCGTTTCAAGCGGGCCGTGAGGTGCACGCCATCTAGTTCCCGTCGGGACATGAATAGGCCCGCCACATGAAAGGCGCAGGCAAGAACAACAAAACAGCGAAAAAACAACATGTCCCGTTCGGGTTGCAGGGTGGTGCGGTACATGGGGAAAAAATGCTGTGTGTATTCCGACACCGGGAAAGGGATGAAACTAAACAAAAAAATTATCGCAATCAACGCCTGCACCGCATAAAGCATGCTTAAGGAAACCCCTAAAATGATATTGGTGGTCATGCGGGAATAGGCTCCTCTTTGAGTCCTTGGACAACCACAAATGCCCAGCCGCCGATGACCAGCAGCATGGAAAGCCCCAGCAGAAATCGCAGTGGGGTGTGCGGCCAATACCGCAGGAGAACCTTGTGCTGGCCCTGCTTAAGCGGGATGCCCAAAAATGCGTCCTGGACTTTGTGCAGCTTTGTCACCTGTCCATCTATGATCAGCTCCCATTTTGCGTCATAAGGATAGTGGATGGTCAAAATTCCGTCTTTCTTGGCCGCGTAGTCAAATCCGAGTTCGTCATTGGTGTAACGCCAGAGTTTGGTGATTTCCGGCGGCGCTTCGATGCGCAGCATGGCCCGTGTGGGCGGCGACATCTGCACCGGCCAGGCAAAAAGCAAATACCCCTTCTTAATATTATTGACATCAAAGTCTGCCGGCTGCGTGAGCGCCCCCTGCACCGGCGATAGATTATAGGTATCCAGCTTCAAAGATATCAGCCCCGCATCAGCGGTGAAGACCGAAGTGCTCAGATAGGAGGGAAAACTTTTGGGCAGTTGCACTCGGTATTCCATGAATTGCCGGCGGGAGATGCGTTTGGCCTGCCCCAAATCCAATTCGAAAACCTTGACCGCCAGCGCATCGTCACCACCGGAAAAAGTCATCATGCGGTCACGGCTGATCATATAGTTAAGCAAAGGCCCATTCTCACGCAGGTCCTTAAAGACGCGCGGCCGCGGCTCGTAAATGCTGGGGGGCCGGCTGTAACATTCCAGAAAATTGTGGTAGCGGTAATATTGCCCGTAGCTGTTGTGGAAACTGCTGGCCAGCGGCTCCAGGGCGGCTGGGTTATTGCGGTAAAAAACCCGCAGCGGCAAGATTTCCGGATTTTGGTAATCCACCACCAGAGGATTGGTCACCGGAATGTTAAAGACGCGCGGGGTGATCACCCGGTCTGGCGACAGTCCCCATGCCGCGTACACGCGGTAAGCAGCGAGGTCCATGACCAGCAACGCGATAAGCAGTCCGCCCGCCGTCCATAAACGATGCCGCTGGCTTTTTAACAGGTGCATGAGTATGCAAAATCCGGCAAACATCACCGTGCCGGCCAACGCGTAAGGCTTGACCGGGCCTTCGACCGCGCCGATAAAAATGATCCCCGCGACCACCACTGCCAGCAAGGCCATGATCCGACGGGCCAAAGAAAATCGGAAGGGCTCCTGGACTAAATTCCTGCTTTCCTGGGTCCCCGCCGCAATCAAAGGCAGCAACACGTACGGCCACAGCAAGGCCGACATGTGGAAGCTGCGCAATAAAAAATGGAATGGGTTCGTAAAAACATTGAGCCAATGCGCCAGGGAATACCAGGCATCTCCCCGGGAAGGCAGGTTGACCAAAAGCAGTAAAATCGTCACCGCGACCACCACGTATTTCACGCGGTGCGTGGACAACACCAGGCCCAGCACACAAACAAAAATGACCCCGGCGCCCACAAACATCCAGGTCCACGGCCAGGCACACATGGAATAATCCATCAGGGCGTTTAGAAAATCCGCCGGCTGGGCATAGGCACGGTTAGGCATATTGAAATACCCGTCGGCAGAGAGGGCGTCTTTGATCCGTCCTTCCGCCCCGCCCAGTCCAGAGCCGTGCACGTAAAAATCTTGCTGCAGCGACTGGGCTAGGATGACATCCGGGCATACGATCAATCCCGACGCCAGTCCTGCCAATATCAAATAGCCCACGTTCCTTAAGTTCATGCCTTTGCGCAGTCCCTCTCTCCAGCGACTAAAGAATTTTCCGGGGGCGGGGCACACGTACACCAGCACACAGCTGATGATCAAAAAATGCACCACTTGGTAAAAATAACCCAGCGCAAACAGCGGCGAATTGGCCACCACAATGGCCATGACCAACAGCGCGCAGCAAAAATCTTTCAATCGCAAGCGTTCGAAAAAATTCAACACGAAATACATGAGCAGGGGAAAATAGCCATAGAGATTATTGGTCATCATGCCGTTGTTCATGAACTGGCTGGACAGAAACACATTGAGCCAAAGCAATGCCAGGGTGATGATGCCTAAATTGCTGGTGAATTTACGCACCAGCAGGTATCCCCCCACCGTCCTTAGCAGCACGTTGACGGCATAAAAGACTACGGAAAAAATCTCATGGAAGCCGCGGGCGGAGTCGGTCAGCAGCGGCGAAACCAAGACATATACGGCGGCGGTCAGCACATTAGAGAGCGTGTACAGGCCCCAGCTCAACTGGTTGTAGGCCATATTGAGCCCGTCGAAGTGATTGTACAACTGAATGTCGCCTTGATAAAAATGAGACACTAAGGCGAACACATTTTCCAGCAGGTACTCGGTGTCGTGCACAAACATAAACCGCGTGTTGCGCCACAACAATTGTTCTGGATATAACACGGCCAAAGCCGCGCAATTGAGCAGAACACAATAGAATAAAAACCGTAAGGTCGTGGCCATTTATTTCTTGGCGTTCATTCCGTTGATTTGGTTTTGTACATTTTGCACGGCCTGCAGCAATTGATTGTTTTGGTTGTAGGTGTACTGGACCATGGCCTCAATGGTGCCGATGCGCTGGGCCATGTAGCGGATGTCGGTCAAAAAGAAATTGTTGATGACCACATACACCCCGAAGGACACAATCAAACATTTGACCAAAAAATCCATCCAACTCAAAAACACTTTATTCATGACCGGTTTCCTTTCCTGAGGGAGTTGTCCCTACTTTGTGCAATGCCCAGCGGATCGTAAAAAATAAGGCCGCGATGGTGGCCAAAAGTGACAGTGGGATCAAGATTCGTAGCGGACTTCCCGGCCAATAGGACAGCTCGATGGCGTGGTCTCCGGCGGCAATGGGCGTGGCTAGAAAATATTTATTGGCGCGATAGATGGGCACCCGCTGCCCATCGATCGACAGCGACCATTTAGAATCGTATGGCCAGTGCAAGACCAGCCAGCCATCGCGCATGGCCGCGTAGGTAAATCCTAACCGGTCCTGGGTGTTCTTCCAAATCTTCTTAATCTCTGTGCTCAGCGACGCCGTCAACTCAACTTCCATAGGGGCCACACCCACGGGAAAAGAAACAGCGGCCTTGCCTGGGGCCACATTGTTGATATCAAATTCATACGGGGCAAGGATTTTTCCCTGCACCGGCCGCAGCGCACCGTCCGGCCCGCGCATCCTAAGCAATGCCTGGTCCTGGGTAAATAACCCTGTGGCCATCGCCGTTGGAAAATCTGCCGGCAAATCCACCCGGTACTCCACCAACCCATCCTTTGTAAAGGCCTGGCTGCCGGCCAAAGGCAACCTCCAGGATTTGGAAACCCGCCGCTCTGGCGCCGCCGGCATTTCTCCCGATGGAAGTTGGGCCAATACCGACGGCAACTGCGCGCATTTGCCGTCAATGACCACCACCTGGCGGGACAATCCCCGGCGCAGAATTTCAGCCCGCATCTCATCAGGCGCGCAGATGCCGGCCGCTGCCAAAAACATCACCCGCCGATCCGCCTCCAGGTATTGTTTGACGACATTTTGGCCATCCGGCCCCGCGTCCGTATACGCATCTTTGTACACCTTGGGCAATGGCCGATAAATGGACGGCTCCAGGAAATAACGATCAAAGGCCGGGTATTTATAATAAAGACCGTAATACGACTGGCCCGAGTGCAGGATCTGCTGGCCACCGACGGGATCGGTGCGCATATATTCCCGAAAAGGCAAATGCAGCGGGTTTTGATACTCCACCAGCAGTGGCACATCGCTTAAGTTGGGACGCACCCGCGGGCGCAACAAGTAATCGGAGACCAAATAATGGTTGGCATACACCCGCCCGGCGCACAGATCCATGGCCAGTAGCCCCAAGACCGCCAATACGCACGCCACCCGGCGCAGGAGCGGCGCCTCGACGTTCAACATCACATACAAAAAACCTAAAACCAATGCCAAAACTCCCAGCACATACACCTTGATGTAAAAATACAATTGGTAACTAAAGAACATCATGCCAGCCAGCAGCAGCACAATGGCGATCACCAACCGCCGCTGATTATGCCCCTGTCCCTGCCGGGCCAGCTCCCAGCCCGCCTGCAGCCCGAGCGCTGCCAGCGGCATGTATAAAAACGGAGCCAACAGCGTCGGCATATGCAAAGTCCTTAACAAAAAACTAAACGGATTGGTCAGGGCATTGATCCAGTGCGCCAGCCCGAAAGGCAAATGCATCGACACCGGCGTATTCGACAGCAGCACCAACAGGATGGCCGCAGCGAATATCCACTTGGCCCGCACCCGGGACAACACCAACCCCAAGAAAGCCCAGACCAACACACCGGCGCCGAGCCACGGCCAGTGCCCCTCCCACAACCCTTCAAAATAATTCACCGATTCAAAGAGGAATTTCTCAAGATAGGCCACGTCTTTCAAATGCGGGTGCTCAAAATATTTCAGCGGCTGAAAAGCATTGTTAAGTCGCCCTTGGGTCCCCTGCAAACCAGATCCGGCAATAAAAAAATCCGCATGCAAAATTCTAAACATCCAGAGACTCGGCAGAATAATGAGCAGGCACACCGCTGCAATGGTGAGCACTGTCCGTCGGGGTGCCGGCCGCCATACGGCTGATCTCCAGGTCGGGATTTGGCAAATCAAGGCGGCCACAATAAAAAAATGCACCACTTCATAAAAATATCCCAGTCCAAACAGCGGTGAGGACGCCACGGCAATGGTCAAGATCACCACCGCCCCTAAAAAATACTCCGCCCGCCGCTCTTCGAAAAAGCACCAGATAAAATAAACCAGCAGCGGCAGGTAACTGTAGAGAGTGTTGGTGAGTAGTCCCAAATGTAACGTCATGGAGAGCATGCTATTGAGAAGGACCAGAGCCGTCACGATGACGGCCGGATGCAGTCTTAATCGCCGCAAGATCAAATATCCTCCGACGGTGCGCAGCAGCAAGTTAAACCCATTGAAGGCAAACACATGGACCCAATAAAATCCTTCGGCGGGATGCGTCAGAAATGGCGCGCACAGCAAAAACAGCGCGGCGGAGAACACATTAGACAACGTGTAAAACCCGGTGGCCAAATGGCTGTAGCTAAAATCTAAATGATCGAAACGCTCCCATAAGCTGATCCCCCCATTGCTCCATTGGTTGACCAACGCAAACGCCGCTTGATATCCGGTCTCCGGGTCGTGGCGGCAGAGGTGATCAAACGTCCCGTGCACGTACAGCTGGGGCACCATAAATGCGGCGGCCGCTAGGGACAGCCCCCCGGACACCCCAATCAGAAACCACTGGCGTTTCCACAATTTGAGCATTAAGTCTTCCGCTGCATCGCCACTAAGTATTGCCCCTGCATATACGGGGTGTAATTTTTCAACACATAGTCGGTCAAGTAGATCATGCTGGAGTAATAAAAATAAAAAGTGTCCGACAATGGGCGCGTCATTAAGATCTTTTCCATAAAAATATACGGCGGCTTGTCGCGTTCGAGCCCGTCGATGGTTTTCTGGAGCTGGTCGGTCGTATAAATGCTGCAGCGCGGGAAACAGCGCACCCGCATCGGCCGTGAGATGGCTAAGGGGAAATAATAAAAGTAGGGCCTGCGTTTGGCCTGCATCAATATTTTGATCTCGAAACTGCTGATTAAGGGGACCGGTTGGTTGGGCTCGGTCAAGCGGCCAATTAAAGCTGCATCAATGCTAAAATCACTTTCCTTGTTGTAGTACGCCACCAACGCATCGTCGGAATCAAAGTCCGCCTCGCTGACCAAATCTTCATCGGTCTCTCCCAGAGAATTGAGCGGCACTTTCAAATCCGGCCGATACTCTCTAAAGAGATGGTTAAAATACGGCCGGCCGTTCCCGACGGGCTGGGCCACCAGCGGATCGGTCAACGGATTGCGGGAAAAATTGACTGCGTTGGGATAAGCGATAAAATTGTGATTGGTCCACAAGGCATAGAGGCACACCACGGCGAGGACTAGTTTGGCCCGGACCTGCGCCGGTTGGGACAAACGACAAATCAGCGCCTGCGCCCAAAAACTTAAAATCATGGCATAGGGCATGGCCGTCACGTAGTAACTGGTGACCGCCGAGCGTGCCACATAGTAGTGGTAAATGGCCAGGCCATAGACGCACAGCACACAGACTAAGATATGGCGGCGATGGATGGTCTGTAAAAACAGCAGTGTGCCGACGATGAGCAAGGTGAGGACATACACCGATGGCATCACAAACCCCATGAGCGAGGCCAAGAACTGCCGGTCCTGCAGGCTGCCATACATGGGAGTCACTCCGAAACCGCTTAAAAAATAAATCACAAATTCCCGGGTGTTTTGCCAGAATTGGGCACTCAGCACCGCCGGACCCACAAAAATCAGCAGCAAAACCACCGCCACTGCAAACGGCATCAGAGTAAGCCCTATCCAGCCTGGCAAACGCCGCCAGGTAAATCCTATGTATTGCCGCCACTGCGAGCGCAACACATGCACACCCAGATAGAAAAAATAGGCGCAGGTCAAATACACACCTTCGGACGGAATATAAAACAATTGCAACCCGCAGGCGAAAGCTGCCGCCGCAATATACCACAGCGACGGCCGCCGCACATGAGCGGCAATGGCAAAAAGAAAAAAAATGTCAAACCAGTACCGCAGCACCGTGGCACTGCCGTAGGTCAAAGGAAACGGAAACACGCCGGTATGAAACATTTGGATTTTAATAAGGAACAAGACCCCGGCCGCGGCAATCGCCGGGCTGCCCAGCCAGCGGCGCAAAAACACAAAACACAAAACATAATAAATCATCACCCCGTACAGCCGGGTCAAAAAACCGGTCTCGTAGCTTAATCCCCCGAGGAGTTTTCCGATCAAACCAAACACCACGCCCAGTCCGATGCCGTACTGGCTGATGATGTCCATATCCAGCCGGCAGCCGGTGGCATAGGCCCAGGCCCCGCCAAAAATGAAACTGTCATTGTGATGAAACTGCTCTCCAACGAAGAAACGGGCCACCACCGCTGGGATGTTGGGGACATTGAGGAACAGAAAAATCAACGCCGGCGTGGCAAAGGTCAGCAAACCAGTTAAAAACGGAAGGTTTCCTGGCCGGGTGAGAAAGGCATCGGCGGCATGGATGGCCCGCGCCAGCCAGGGCCAGAACATTTTATTTAAAACCAGCAATCCCAGCACCACTTGAAACGCCACCGTCGCCAGCTGGGCCCGTGGGGGATAGACCGCCATTTTAAAATAGGCCGACAGCAGCAAAAACAGCAGGACACTTTCCGTGGCCAGGAACAGTCTTAAAGCGGCCAATCGCTGCCACCCAAACCTCATGAGTACAATCATCGCCCCTACGGCGGCGGCAACAAACACTCGAAAAAGCACCGTCTCCCATTCCGGATTAAGCAAGGCCTGCCATTCGGGCAGCACTTCTTGAGCGAGCGGGGATGACACCGGAACAAAATGCAGGATCCCTGCGGCCAGAACGGTCAGCTGGATGGCCTCCACAAGGGCCAGTAAAGCAAACAACAATATCGCTTTGGGTCGTTCCATATTAGTCTTTGCGTTTATATGCCATCAAGTGCTGTCCCTTGGCCTCTTCCTGATAATTCGCCTGAACATACGCCAAAAGGGCCTCCAGCCCGGCTTGTCCTGCGCCCTGCCGGCCCAGCCGTTCCTCGACGAAAATATAGGCTGGGGGCGTCGTCCTTAACTGCGCCATCACGGCTTTTAAACGCCGCTGGGTGTGTATATACGTGGAGCGAATTTTATCAGCCCCAGGGAGAGAGGACTCCACTAAGGGAAAATAGTAAAAAAACGGCGGACGGTTTGCCTGCATTAAAATCCTGGTTTCAAAACTGCTGATTAAGGCCACCCGTTCCTTGGGGCCTGTCCTGGCGGCGATGAGGGCCGCGTCGACCTTAAAATCAAAGGCCTGCCTGTAATTCTGTTGTTCCTTGTTCCAATCCAGCCCGCCGAGGTTAAAAACATTGGGATAATAGGTAAAAAAATAGCTGGCCATCAGCGCGCCTAACATGATAGGCACCAGGCAGATCGACGGGCGTCGCCATGCCGGCCGCCATTGCAGCAGCGTGCGTCCCCAAAAACACAGGACCAACACCAACGGGATGCACACGGCGTAGTAGCTGGTCACGCCGGAGCGGTGGATGAAATAATGGTACAGCCCCAAGCCGTAGGTGCACACGATCAGCACCAAGGCCGACTCAAAACTGGCCGTCCTTAAAAAAATCCTGCCGCCAACGTATAACAATGTCAGCACATACACCACGGGGATGACAAAGCCCATCACAAACGCCAAGAATTGTTTGTCCTGCAGTCCGTCGGTGACGGGCAGGGCACCCCACCCCTGCAAGAATAGGGCGGAAAACTCAAATTGACTCTGCCAAAATTCCGGCTTAAAGACAGCTCCCTGCACCGACACAAAGTCCAGCGCCAACAAGAACCCCGCGGCAATGGCCGCCCCGCCGAGCATCAAGGCCAAAGCAGGAGCAGGCTTTAGGCGCTGCCAAAAAGAAAACACAGCGGCGTACGCCAGCAATGCCGCAAGCAAATACACGCCCACATCCACCATCCAGTAAAACATAAACCCCGTCGCCAGCGCTGCGCCCCAAAACCATTGGCCCCGGCCGGTACGCATGTGCTGCCACACGCACGCAAAAAACAATACATCCGGCCAATGGCGCAAAGGCGTGGCACTGGGAAATTGCCACACCAGCGGAGCCACCCCCCAATGAAACATTTGCCATTTGATGGCAAGTAAGACCCCGGCGGCGGCCAGCACCCGGTTCCCCAGCCAATGGCGGATAAAAAAATATAACCCCGCGTAATACGCGAGGCATACCCCCATCACCAAAGCCACCACGGCGGGATAATCAAAGCCCAGCGTATGTTGAAGCAAGGTGCTAATCACAATCGGCACCCCGACGCTGTATTGGCTACTGATGTCTTGATCCAAAACAAGGCCGTTGTGGTGCGCCCAGCCTGGTGCCATGACCAGACTGTCCAAATGGTAAAATTGATCGCGCAGCAACATGCGGCCCAAAACATACTCCACATTGGAGGGCCACAGAAGAAGCACCAGCATAATAACGAAGCCCAGATCCCAAACCCAGGACGGCGCCCTTCTGGCTTCCCCCCACCAAGCCAAAGCCTGTCGGTAAATTTTGCCGACTTCCGGCCAAAAAACCTGCATCGCAATGGCCAAAACCGCCGACCCGCATAATAAAACCCGGGCCCACCCGGGGTCGCCCCAGACAAAAATCTTAAACACCGCAAACAGCTGCAGGAAAAGCAAAAATGCCGTCGCTGCTGAATAAATGCGGAATTTCTGCCACAAACCCGGCTCGCTGAGGTGGCGGTGCCACACCACGATCCACGCGGCCTGCACCACAATGGCGGCACCGACAAACAGGTGAAAGAGAAACATTTCCCTCTCCGGCAGCACCTCAGGCAAATACACGGGAAAAATTTTCTGGGAAAAGCTGGTCGCTGGAATGGGGATGAAACTCAGTGCCACGGCTGCCCACACCAGGATCTGCAACGACTGCAGGAAGGTGACGAATACCAAAGCCGCCACATTGATGACCAAATGATCTTGAGGACGCCGCAAAAAGTTCATGTCTGGTTTAAAAAATGCTCGGCGTTGCGCCGCGCAATGGCCATGATCGTCGCCTGCGGGTTGACCCCCGGTGGTGAAGGTAACATGCTGGCATCATTAATGTAGAGATTATCAAAACCATGCACCCGGCCATAGGAATCCACCGCGCAGCGGGTGATGTCCTCCCCCATCGGGCAGGAAGAAAACAAATGGATGGTGGATAAATCCAGCCGGTCCGGCATAAACATCTCAACCGCCTTGGCCTCTTTAAGCATTTCTTCCAAGTGCGTCAAGCCTTGCTTTAAAAGGTCCCAGTCGGCCGGCCCCATGGGCAAATTCACCCACGGCTCATCCAGCATAGGGATGGCCCGCACGGTGCCCTTTGCTGAGGCCTTAATCAGCGTATAAAAAATCGCTAAACGTCGATACTCGTCGATGTATTTGGCAAAATCTTTCCGACCTGCCAGCCATAGGGCCAGGTGGGGACGTCCGCTGTAGGACCCACCGATCGTGATGTGCGGCTTAAACTGCGTCACCTGGTACACCGGCACGCCTTCGTTGGGGTCGTTGATATTATTTTCGAAACGCGCCACCACCCGCACCGCCGGGTGCATGCTTAAGGAGTTGCCCACATTGCGGCGCACCCCGCTGCGGCGCAGCAGCACCGGTGTTTGGACGGCTCCTCCGCAGACAAACGCATGGTTAAATTTGATGCGGATCCGATGGCCAATGGCTTCCTTGGCTGTCTTTCCCCACCAATTTAATCGTTTGACCCGCACCTGCGGCCGCAAGCGTCCGCCGGCATTTAAGAACCGAGGAATAAAAACTTCCGACATGGATTGTCGGGTGTTGGAACCATAATGCCACATGCGTGGAATCTCCATCGCCTGCCAGCCTAGACCTTGGGCGGCGGCGCGGATGATGCGCGACGCTGCCGGAAGGTCGCCGGGAAAAGTGGCAATGGACATTTGTTGTTCATTGGCGGCAAAATACGGTTCCAGGGATTGCGGGGAAAAATCATTGACCCGGTATTCGACGGCCCAATCCTTTAAGGTCTGTTCGCTCGGCCGATTGTAGAGGCCAGCATTGATTTCACTGGCGCCGCCCACGCAACACCCCTCCACATAAGAAATTTTTTCCTTTCCCATGCTGACTGCCAAACCCCCATGCCGGTACTTGAGGTCCATCTCCGCCAAGGAATAAGAGCCGACCTTGCCCGCCGGAAGATGCCGGCCCTCCTCAACCAAAAGCACGTCCCTGCCGGCTTCCGCCAACAGCGTCGCTGTCACCGCACCGCCGGGTCCGGAACCGATCACCAAAATATCACAGCTTAAGTTTTGCTTGGACATAGAGAAAAATAAATAAACAGCGTCATCTTCTCAAAAAAGATGATGAACCGCCGGCACAACCCCAGAACACTGTGCCGCCATCGTTCCACTTGCCGACGGCGCTGGAGGGGGTTTTGCCTGGTAAACAGCCGCCCAGCCACGAAATACCCGTACACGTTAAAAACAACAATCAGACCGCTCATGGCCCACCGCAGCAAGGACGGCATGCCCATGATTTTGCGGTATAGCCCATCACTGACTTGGATCAGGAATGGGTCTTCATCCTTAAGCTCCAACCCTAAGGAGGTCAACAGAATAACTTGCACCAAGGCTTGGATGATGGATTCTCTCATAAATGTCGACGGGCGCTCAAACGCCAACTGACCCCCACGTAATGGTGTAAATGGATAATGTCGAAATCACTGTCCTTAAACCAGGACTGCACCCGTTCTTTGGTCAAAAAGATCACCTGGGGCGCATTGAGTTTATCGAACACGTTTAAGAAATTGCGGTTAAAAGACATTTTACGGAAATTGCCAAAATATTGATAATACGGCAGGAACTTGAGCGGCAACAGGTAGAGGGTGTATACGGGAACGTACAGCAACGCCGTGATGAGTGCCGAAATCCCTAAAACCACTTTGCGCGGAAGATATTGGATCAAGATCTTGCGCAGAGGCTCCACCCCATATTCGACTAACCAGTTGCCTTCTTTGGCATAGACCCACAGCAAGAGTTTCCCACCCGGTTTGACATGCCGTTTCAAATTGGCCACGGTCTGGTCCGGGTCATTGGTGTGGTGCACCACGGCAACGCTAAAGACAATGTCGAATTGGCGCTTCAAATCCATCAACGCAATGTCTTCCTCCACAAACTCGACATTGTTGGCCGTGGCCAACCGCCGACGGGCCAAGGCTGTGGTGTTTAAATCCACTGCTGTGATGTGCCGAGCAAGTGGCGCCACCAAGGCCGTATGCGGCCCGCCACCACAGCCCGCCTCCAAGACCATTTTCCCTCGGAAATCCTCCAAAGTATTGGGATAAATCCAATCCTGGAACAAAAATACAACCTCATCCCGGTCAAACGCTTCCCATTGCACAAACCATTGGTTTTGCTGCTGCTGTTTTACCGATTCTGCCATAGAAGTCACTGCCTCGCTGTTTCTCTGAGTCCCGCTGCAAAGGCGTAGATCAGCCCCAAAAATGTCAAGATCACCGACAACACAATAAACAACCGTAAGGGAGAATTCGGCCAATACCGCAGAAGGACTTTATGTTCCCCAGTGGTTAAGGGCAGACCCAAAAAATAGCCGCCGACGTTCTTAATCGGCACTGGTTTCCCATCGACGGAAGCCTGCCATTTGGGATCATAAGGGTAGCGGATGTTTAACCAGCCATCGCTCCCCGCTAAAAAGGTAAACCCCAGCGCATCGTCTGTGTTCTTCCAAATGTCTAACACATCCCCGCTTTGGGTTAACGTCAGCGCCGCGTTCGCCTGCTGCAACTCCATGCCCTTGGGCACGGACAAAGCCAAATACCCATCCTTCACATTATTGACATCAAACGAAAATGGTTCGGTCAGTGCCCCCTGCACCGGCAAAAATTCCTTTCCCTCGATCAATAACATGAACCGGTTGCGGTCGAGCGTAAACATGGCGGTTGATTCGTATTTGGGAAAGCCGGCCGGCAGTTTCAACAAATACATTTTAAAATCCTTCTTCCCCACCAGCCGGGCTTTAGCTAATGAAAGATCATAACGCTTGGTCCGCTCCGGCAAAGTTTGCCAAGGGCCATCGACTTTAGACTGTGCCAAGCCAATCACCCTCTGGTTTTGTGCCAAGGATTGATAAACATCCGTGTTTAAAGCCCAGTCCTTATAAATCTTGGGCCGCAGCATATAAATATCCAGGTACACAAAATAACGCTCCAGCGGCATATACCGGTAAAAAGCCCCGTAATGGCCGTGGTCGGTGTGCAAATACGGGTCTGTCCTTGTCGGTAGAATACGGAAATATTCCCGAAAAGGCAATATCTTAGGATTTTGATACTCCAGGATCAGCGGCCGAGGGTCTTCAAAGCCCTCATAGATGTACGGTTTCACATGACGGCCGTCATTCTTGGCCAAATACCCGCCGCGGTCCCGGGGGCTGCCATGGTATTGATTGTTATTATAATATTCCCTTAACGCCCACGCGTCGATCACAAAAAAAATGATCATAAGCAGAGCCCCTGCCTGCGCACGCTGAGAGCCCCCCAGCGCCACACCTTTCCCACTCAACATATACACAAACCCCAGCGCGATCCCAAGCATCGTCCCCACGTACAGCTTTTGAGAGAGCGGCAAAAACCAGGCCGCTAGAAATAGGCCTGCCAAACACAGCGCCGTAAACCACGGTAGCTGGGGCGAGGATTTGCCCTTAATCAAATCATACGACACTTGCAAGCCGAAGGCCACCAGCGGAAAAATCACATAGGGCAATAGAAGGACAGGCATATGGTAACTGCGTAATAAAAAACTAAACGGATGGGTCAAAGCATTGATCCAATGCGCGATGGCGAGCGGCGAGAGCGGACTCAAGGGGGTGTTGGTCAACAGCACCAAGGCCGCGGTAATAGCAAAAATGTATTTCTGCCGATAGGCGCAGCACACCAGTCCCAACCAGCTCAAAATGACGACGGACGCGCCCCAGAAAGTCCAAGATTTTTCCCAGGCCGCATTGGTAAAATCGATGGTCTTGAAAGAAAAATCAGACATCGGCAGGATGGTCTCCCCCTTGGGGGCAAAATATTTTGCCGGATTAAACATATGGCTTAAGCGCCCCTGGGTGCCGCTCAAACCAGAACCCTCGACATAAAAATCGCTCCCCAACAATTTGATCATGAACATGGACGGAATGAGAATGAGGGCACACATGCCTAGCAGGATGATGATCTTTCGCATCGGCAATCCACTAAACCCTTTCAACGGCAGGCGAAAACGATTAGCCACCAGAGCGTACCCCAGGCAAACAATCATCAAAAAATTCAAGTTTTGATAAAAGTACCCCAATGCCAAGAGCGGCGATCCCGCCACCGCAATGGTCAAGACCAGCAGAATGCTAAGAAAATCTTTCAGCCGGAACGTTTCAAAAAAATTCAAAATGAAATAGGCCAACAACGGAAAGTAACTATACAAATTATTAGCCACGAATCCCAGATACATCGTCGACGAGAGAAAGGTGTTGAGCATAACGAGCGCTATGGTAATCACCGGCGGGGACAGCTTGAATTTACGCAATAAAATGTAGCCGCCCAAAGTCCTGATCAGGATGTTGGTGGCGTGAAAAACCAGGCTGTACGTGCCGTGATAGGCTTCGCCGGGAAAGATAAAAAACGGAGACAACACCACATAGACACATGCCGTGACGATATTCGCAACCGTATAGAGGCCATGTCCGAGATGGTTATAGGCAAAATTCATCCCGTCGTAACGGTCAAAGAGCTGCACCCCACCTTGGAAAAAGTTGGAGATCAGCACAAAAATGTCCTCGAAAGGGATTTCCGCATCATGGTGCCACATGAAGCTTTGATTGCGGAACCAGAAGAGGTCGGTAAAAATCACCAGGCAGGCGGCCAGGGATGCGCCAAAAGCGAGGATCATTTATGACTCTGGCTCATGATCTGTTCGAGTTTGATTTTATACTGCTGGGCATTGTATTGCGCGAGTTGCAGGGCCATGGAATAATTCTTAATGGCCGACACCACATCACCCTTGGCCTCCTGCTCCAGCCCCATGTGGTAGAGCGCGTCAGTGTTATTGGACATGGTCAAGGTGGTCAGGAATTGGGTCTGCTTGTCGATGCGGGCAATTTGGGTCTCGAGGCTGCTGGTGACATTGGACAAACGTCTAAAATCCGCCATGAAAAAAAAGACCATGGCCAGGTACACCGCGGCCACCACAATGGCGGCCCGCACGCCAAAATCAAGCCAATCTTTGATGGGTGCTTTCATGCATTGTTCCTTTCAGTTGTTTATGCCAAACTTGCAAAGTGAGCAGCCCCCACAACAGGCGGCTGTGGTCTTTGCGTTTGGACCAATGTTCCTGGCAGAGACCCTCAATCACATCTGGGTTAAACAATTGCCCGACCAATCCTTTGTGCAGCACATCGCCGACATAATCTTTAAGTTCATCCTGGATCCAGCCGGCAATCGGCGAGGTCAATCCCTTTTTCTTTCCCGTAAGGACCGCCTTAGGCAAATATTTGGCCGCCACGTTCTTTAAAATTTTCTTGGTGGCAAACATGGCAACTTTGTGTTCGGCAGGCAAGCGCATGGCAAACTCGACGATGCGGTGGTCCATGAATGGCAGCCGGGCCTCCAGGCCATGGGCCATGGTCATGCGGTCGACTTTGCGCAAATGGTCATTGAGCAGGTAGGTGTTAAGATCAACGTACATCAATTGGTTGATCCTGGAGAGACTCTGGGCCTGCTCAAAATGACTTGCGGCAACGCTGAACGGATCATGGCCGCCTAAATCTTCCCACAGGCCTCCCTGCCATAGACCCTTTTGCGCCGACAACGACGCGATCTCGCGCCAGACACAATGGGCCCGCCGGTAATCCAAATCAACGCCCTGCATCAATTGTTTGAGTTGGTAATCCAGTGAGATGCGTTTATGCGACACCGGCAGCCCGGCGACAAATCGCCGGGTCATGCTCTTTAGAGGGGCGGGGACAGTGCTCCACAATTGCTGATAATAGGGCGCCTGATAGGTGGGATAGCCGCCAAAAAGTTCATCTCCCCCATCCCCTGTTAGGACCACTTTTAATTTTTGCCGGGCAGCCCGGGCCAAGAGATACGTTGGCACATAACTGGCATTGCCGAGCGGCTCATCAAAAGCCCCGATGATTTTCTCCACCAGGTCCGGGGTGATATCTTCCATGATGTGCACGTCCAAATGGACATTGTGCCGCTGTGCCGTTAAACGCGCCAAAGCCGTCTCGTCGTAGCTGGCATCTTTAAAGCCAATCGCAAATGCTTGCACCGGGGTCGGCATTTTCGCCGCGGCCATGGCAGTCACCACCCCTGAATCGATGCCCCCGCTTAAAAATGTCCCCAACGGCACGTCGGCATTCAAATGCTCCCGCACCGATTGCGTGAGCAGGGCCTCCAGCGTCTCGATGGACGATGCCAACGACATCTTGGTTTCCTGGCGGGGGATTTGCCAGTAACGCTCGATGCGCAGGCGGCCGCCCTGAACCACGGCATAATGCCCCGGCGGCAATTGAGTGACATGTTCAAAAATCGTCTGCGGCTCGCACATATACCAAAAACTCAAATACTCGCTGATGGCTTTGTGGTTCAAACGCAAATCAAAAAAACCTGAGCGCACGATGGGGGTAAGTTCAGAGGCAAACATCAACCGTTTGTCGTCGGAGGTGTAGTACAGTGGTTTCATGCCCATACGGTCGCGGGCGGCAAAAAGCTCCTCTCTTACCTCGTCCCAAATGACAAAGGCAAACATCCCCTGAAGTTTTTCTAAACACTGAGCTCCCCAGGTGGCATACGCATACAACAAGACTTCGGTGTCGCTGTGCGTGGCCAAGGCCACACCCTGGAACCGCAATTGCCCACCGAGGTCCTGGTGGTTATAAATTTCTCCGTTAAAGACAATGGTGTATCGCCCGTCCCGCGAGGTCATGGGCTGATGCCCGCCGGCCACATCCACGATCGACAAGCGCCGCATCCCTAAGGCAACATTTCCTTTGATAAAGAATCCTTCATCGTCGGGGCCGCGATGGACCAAGGCATCATTGAGGTTTTTTAATTGAGGTTGGTTAATTCCAAACTGAGGGTCGATACTTAAATGGGCGAGGATGCCGCACATGCGTCATACTTCCTGCGGATGGGCGGCCCGGCCATGCAGGCCGCCAAAATAATCACGATAATCGAATTCCTGGCGTTGGCGTCCCAAAAGTTTGTCCGCCATTTCGATGGCAAAACGGATGGAGTGGTCGGAATTGTTGTACCAAAACGCCCCGCAGCGGCCCAACAGATAAATCCGCCTAGAAAATTTCTTGATGCCGGCGGCGGCCAAGGCAAAATCCTGGCTATAGCGGCGGTGGTAAATCGGATAGGTGTCCTCCACCGGCTGGATATGGATCTGTTCCACCCATTTCTTATGCTTGATGAATTTCATGTCGACCAATTCACTCAAAATGGCGTCGGAATATCGCTGTGGGTTTCTAAAATACACGGGATCATGCTGGGAATCGGTCAACTCACAAATAAAATTGTAATAATTAGGCGCGCAGGTATATGGCGCGAATTCTTTCATACAGGTGATGCGGCTGATCAAACTGTTGCCCCGGCTGACATAAATCCATTGGGCGCTGTTGGGCCCGACGCCCTGCTCACGGCAGATGATGTTAAAAAACACTGTGTTTAAGTAATGCACCTCGACGTCCGGCGCCGCGATTAAGCCGCCCAGGGCATTTAAATTCCCGCTCCAAATTAAGTCCGTGAAGGTCAGGTCCTCTCCCTGCTTGGTCTTCACCTCAAAATATTTGCCATTGTCGGCCAAGTCGCTGAAGGTATCGTTCAGCATCAACCGGAACCCCGGTTTGGCCTGAGCTAGCCCCAACAATTGCTCATAAAACCCGCCGAAGCCACCTTCCATCGGGTAGAGAAATTCCGTCTCCACCTTGGCCGGCAGCATGAGCGACTTAAATAAATCCAACAGGGAACCGGCATTCACCCTCTTGTCGATGACAGTGCGGTTGATCCCCGTCGAGGCCCAGTCGGAATGGATGTCCTCGGTGTCCCAGCGCAGAAATTTCTGCGTGTAGGGTTTAAAAAAAGTGGCGTAGAGGGTCTCGCCGTATTTCGAATTGATGTATTGGTGAAACGAGGCCTTGTCGGTGATGGGACGTTCTTTGAGTAAATCGATGGCGCATCGTAGGGAAACTGAGACGGGCATTTTCAAAAGGTCTTTGCTCTGCAAAGGCCATTCAAAATATTTGTCCAAAAAATACACCTTGGTGGAACGCCCGATCCTGGAAATATGGCCCTGGGTGATCTCATGGATAAACTCAAGCACGGCCTGGTCATCGGTGTGGAAACGTTTGGGGCCGGTGTCGAAGATTTGGCCGCCATAATTATAGCTTTTGGCCAACCCCCCCACCCGGGCATCGCGTTCGATGAGTACCACGCTGCGGCCGGCTTTGAGCAATTGATACGCCGCGGTCAGACCGCTGGGGCCGGCACCCACAATGCAGAAATCAAAATGCGTATTCTGCGGCAGATTCATATGCCAATTATATCCTCATCTTATAAAATTACAATCAATACGAGCGGCATGCCTGCCATCATATTTTTCGTTTTAAAGCCATTAAATATTTCCCTTCTTTGTAAGGTTCATACTTTTGATGGCAATAGGACATCAACATCATGAGGGTCTGGAACCGCCGGTAATACACGGCCGGAATTGAGCCGTTGAAAAACTTTTTTTCAACGAAAATCAACGGCGGCCTGTCGGTTTCCAAAGCCTGCACTATTTTTTTCATGCGGCTGTGCGTATGTATATACGTTCCCCGGAACTGCAACATGCGCATGGCATCCGATTGAAAAATTGGAAAATAATAGAAATACGGTTTACGCTTGGCCTGCATCAATATTTTGACTTCAAAGCTGGAGAGCAACGGAACCCGCTGGGAAGGGTCAGTTAAATCTTGGATTAAAGCCGCGTCCTGAGACAATTCTAAATCGGTCGAGAATTCTCCCGCCCATGTCATCCCCGAAGACCAAAGTTGAGGATATGTCCTGACCAAAGGATTGGCCCAGAAAAATAATCCCAACCCGCCATAGATGGGTAGCCACATCAACTTTCGCGGGTTGAGTCTTCCCAAGATCCAAAATACCAACGCCACAGCCGGCAAGCACACCACCGCATAACTCGTCGGGGCCGAACGAACGACATAGTAATGGTAAAGTCCCAGTCCGTACACGCATAGGACGCACGCCAGGATATTTTCCCAAGCCAGTCGCCGCAAAAAACACAATGTCCCCACGCACAGCATGGTCCACACATAAAACACTGGAATGAGCAGGCCCATCCCAAAGGCCACGTATCGGTGTTGTTCCAAAGACGTGGTCACGGGTAACGCCCCCCATCCCTGTAAAAAGAGCCCGGCAAATTCAAAGGTGTTGTGCCAGTACAAAGGGGTGAATATGTCCTTGCGCCCTATGGCCCATCCGATGGCAAATGCCATGGCCCAGGGAATCAATAAGCACCAAAGGCCCTCAAAAAATTTTTTATGATAAACATTTGTCCACACCACATAAGCACTAAACGCCAAATACAAATATACCCCGGTGTCCATCATCCACATCAAGGCGATTCCCGTGACGCAGGATCCGGCAAGCACGTAGACTGTTTGGCCTTGCCTGGCATGCGCCAAAAGCAGAGCCAAAACCGGAATGTCCCAGAAAAACCGGATCGCCGTCGCGCTGGGAAATTGCCACAGAACCGGATAAACCCCGGAATGAAACATTTGAAAACCGATGGCGGCCAAGAGTCCGGCCCCGGCGGCAGCTGTATTCCTGGTCAGGGAACGCAAAAAAAGGTAAAACATAATAAAATAAATCATGGCCGCCATTATTAAGGTCCGCAGCACCGATGGGTAGTCGAAATGGCCGATGCGATCGAGTAATTTGGCTGTCAACGTCGGGATCAAAACGCTGTATTCACTGTTCACATCCACATTCAAACGCAGGCCGCTGATCGCCGCCCATCCCGGGGCCATAAAAAAACTGTCAAAATGATAAAAAAAATCGCTCACTGTGGCCAATACCGGGTTGGGAGAATATCCACCGAAGAACATCACCAATCCAAGCAGAACCAACCATTCCCAGTGGCGCCATGGATGGATTTTCATTTCTTTCATTTGATGGGGATGAATTGCCTGAGGTTGAAAAAACAAGAAGGAGCACAGGCCGTTAAGTAGAGCCAAGGCCACAAAAAAACGGTAATATAAAATTTCCCTCTCAGGTCGGAGCATGTATTGCCACTCGGGAAAAACGTCGACAGACAAAGGGGAACCAGGCGCAGAGCCCGCGGTCATCACAATGAGCACTGCGGTGGCTGCAGCACTGAGGGCGATGCACAACCCGCAACGCCAGAACACATGAAGCGTCACGTCAGGAATTCTCCATAGGAAGGGTCATTGATTTTTCTTGTGGCACACAAAAAATATTGCTGGTGATGTGCTTGTTCTGATAAAGATCTTTCTGCCTTTTTTTAGAAAAAATGCAAAAGACATCCCGGGGATGGTCATACGTCAACAGCTGATACCCCCGCTCGGCAAAAAAAGCCTCCATCTGTTCAATTAAATCCGGGCGGTACTCAATTAAAATCGGCGGACGAAAACGCTCAATGGTCTTTTTCATGCCTTGCAGGACTTCATAATCAAATCCCTCGGTGTCGATTTTCACCATGTCCGGTTTTAAATTCAGCTCATCCAAAGGCACGATGTCCACGCGAAACTCGACGATGACGATGCTCTTGTCTTCGTGATCCGGCAAATGCTCCTCGTCCATGGTCCTTTGCACAAAATCCCGGCGCAGGGACGCCGCCGTGTAAATTGGAACACCGTTGTAGATAGGAATGTAGAGGGTCATCTGCGACCGGATGCTTCCGGCGCCCAGGAGCATAAAGTCAAAATTTTTTAACCGGCGTTTGACTTTGCGCAAGGAGCGTTCATGGCAAAGATTCGGCTCCAGGGAAAGGATGCGGTAATCGCTGTGCACGTGCCTAAAGCCTATGGCGGAGATCCCGTCATTGGCCCCCACATCCAAAAAAAGCCCGTCCCCTTCATGGACCAAATGAACAAACCCATAATAACTTTTATCGTGGGGCAAAAAAAACGGGATATATTGAAAAAGCTTTCGGCCGATAAACCCGGTGTAGGGGTTATAGCGCAAGAGGCGCGGGATCACAAAATTCAAGCGCCACAGGCGGATGATTTCCCGTCGATATTTCCGAAATATGGTCCTCACATCAGGCATGGGTCACAACTCAATCGACAAATATGTGGCCTCTTTTGGATAAAATTTGTCCTGGGTCAAAATGCTTTGGCATTCCTCCAGGCGGGCTGGCGCAATGCGCACGTGTTTGTGTTTGGCCTTGGCCCAGGCCTGCAGCACATGCCAGCGGCGGCATTGGCTGATCTGCATGCTGCCGGTATAGCTAAAATCCTTGTAATACGCATAGATGTCGCCCGTAAAGATTTGGGCGGGCGCATAATTGGCATGGTTAGGTTTCTCCTCCAAGATGTCCACCTGATAGGTTGAAAAAGCCAGCCCATGCAAAATGACGATTGCCGCCAGGAAGGTAAAACAACGCCTAAAGAGCGGCCCGGCAACCCCGTCGGCAATAAACTGAAGAATAAAAATAAGACCTATGGCATACACCAGCGAATACAAGCTCCCGTACCACCACACCCCCCACACCTTGGCATTGTTCGACAATTGAAACGTATAAAAAAACACGTACGCCAGCAAGAGCAGGGCGCAGACGACGAGGCGCAGGCGAAGGCCTTGTCGCACGATGGTGGCAATCAGCAATGCCCCCACACATAACATCGCCGTGACATACACGGCGTGGACCGTGGCCAGCCAGGGATTCGCTTCAAAAAGTTTGGCGAAATCAAATGTCACATGCGGATGATTGGTCCATAACCAGGTCAAATTGGTGCTCCAATGCTGCCAATCCGGCCAAAATAAATCCGCCGGGTTCGGGAAGGAAGAATATTGGGCCAAGTCGATATGCCGGCCGCGGGCCAATCGGTGCAAATATGGCAACCCGAAACGCACGATCAAAAAATACACCGCCGGCAATAATAAAAACCCGAGCGTTGCCACCGGTTGTTTCTTCCATTGAAATAGCACCCCATAAAATAGGCCGGCGGCCAACACGTAAACAAACAAGCCGGTCTCATCCGACAAACACGCGCACAGGATAGAACCCAAAAAGGCGGCCCACAGCCCAATCCCGCCGGCCTTATTGCGATAAATGATGGAGCCCAAAAACAGCGTTAGCACGGCAAAAAAATTCACCAGGCTTTTGGCTGGATGAAAAAGCATGACCACCGGTCCTAAAAAGCCGATGGTGGTTAGATACAGGCCGGCGCCGGCAAAAGCAATGGGCGCCTCTGCCCCCATGTTGCGGAAAAAACGGTAGAGAAAAAACGGGATGCCGATAAAAAACAACGGCCACAGCAGAGACAGCGACGGATGCGGCGGCATGAGGTCCCATACATTGGCCCGAAACTTGGCGTTGATGACTTCCAAGAGATTGGACAAAGGCCTGGAAATGCGCTCCGTGTTGGACTCGATGACCTCGATGTTAAGCGACCGGGCAAAATCCTCAGCCCGCCAGGCATTACCGTTGGATAAAATCCAGGCGTGGGTGCCAAAATTCTCCGAATTCATCCAGGCTAAGTCGTAGTTAAGCAAAAAGAAAAAAATGTACACCAGCTCCAGGACAAATACGGCCCATAACCCTGCCCCGACAGTGCCCTTAGAGGCCTTCGGCGAATTCTTCATGTGTGCTGCCATGCCTTTTTAAATAATCCGTATAGACCACGCCATCATTGGCATTTTGAAAATGCCCGTTGTAAACAATGCCGAGCAAATATCTGCCCCGCTGGGCATGACATTTTTTCCAGTCGACGCTGCCGGCCAATATCAAAATGATCACCGCGTATAAAAGATAATTCCGCGAGAGCCCGCTCTTGAGCATCACATCCTCCTATACAAACGATGCGCGGTGAGCAGGGCAAAAAGGAGCATCATCACCGCCGCCAACACATAAACCCACTGCCCGCCGGGCGGGGCATAATAAAATTCCACCCGATGCTCGCCTGCCGGAACCCAAACCCCTTTGAAGGCGTCATTGGTACGCTTAACGGTCTGTTTCTGGCCATCGATCTTCGCTCTCCAACTTTGCGTAAACGAGTCATTGTAAACCAAAAGTTTGCGGCGGTCGAACTGGGTTTTGAAAATCACCCGGTTGACGTCAAAATGGGCAACATCCAACTGGCCTGACGGTCCCTGCACCGCCTCGCCCGACGAGGGAACACGGTCGTACAGATGCACTTTGTATTTGGCGTAGGCGGCCAAACGCTCTTCTCCCAAACGCTGGGACAGCTCAAACGTCCAGCGGGCCGCAGCCTGGGGGATGCCGACTTTCGCCGGGGCATCACGCATGCTCATGGCGTACCAAAAATCTTCATACGGCACAAATTGATAAATGCGGCAAGAGCTGGTGGCGGGTTGATCCGGGCGCACCCAGGACCATTGCGGCACCACATGCGCCGACGGCAATACACATTTGAATTCCCCCGCGTTGGCACTGTAGGCATTCACGACGGACACGGGCTGCAGGACCAGCAGCAAGGCCAGCGTCCACATCCCTGGCGTCATGCCAACCCGCAAGGCCCCGGAATAATGCAGAATAAAAAAACCCGCGCTAAGCAACAGCGTGGCGTACGCCGATGGCATCGCATGGTATTGCCGCAAGAAAACTATGGCGGCCGCATGCGCCAGAACAATGCCCACAATGATCATTTTCTTGGCAAATGTGCTCGACGGACGGACCGCCAGCAAGGCCTGCAATTGCTTGATCGCCAGGAGGATGAGCAGCGGAATCAAGAAAGCGCCTAAGAAAAACAAATTGCGGAAATACTTAAAGAAAAAAACATGCTCATATAAAAACCGGTGCGCAGGCGTCGCATCACCCAAAGCAATCAAACCAATCGCGGTGGCCATACCTGCAAGCAATACATTGGTCTTGTCTACCTTCAAAAAAACCGAAAGCAAAAGCAACAGATAGATCCACAGGGGCATAAAAAACAAGGAATCGCTGCCATACGTCATTTTGTCCAAATGCGCAAACAAATATCCTACGTCGATTCTCTCCCCCAGCCCCCCGCTGCGGGCGATTTCCTCATAGAGCATGCCGCCGTGCTGGTTCATGGTGCGGTCGTAGCATTCCTGTGCGGTCGTGTACTGGCAATGCCGCCCCGGAGACACCGCATCACCGGAGGCATCCAATATTTTATAAGACAGTAATGGTCCTGCTGCGATTAAAACGCCCGCGGCACAGAGCAAAGACAGCCGCCAATGGGTCGATTTGAACCGCCAGCGAACCTTTACCATATCCAACATTTCCTTAGGAAACAAAACCACGCAGCCTAAAGCACATAGGCAGACTACCGTCAAAAAATAAAACGGCAGATAGGCGCTTAAGGCCATCATTATGCTCAGGATAGTCCCTAAAAACGTCCCTTGTTTGGGCCCGTGCGCAAATGCCAGTACAAAATAAAAAAACCAAAGTGTTGGGACCAGGATTTCGACCAAGGTAAATTGCGTGAACATGCCCGTGCCCAAACTCGAAAACATGAGGGCGATGTAACATAAGAACGCCATGCGGGTGTCTTTGAGGATTTGTTTGGCCAAAAAATAAAAGCCAACGCAGCCAAACCAAAAATATACGGCCAGGTAAATCGTGAATGCCTGATGGTAATTTAGGCCCAAAAGTTTAAGAATGGCAACCAGTTGGGTCAGAGGATTGAATAAGTTGCAAATAGACAAAGCGTAAAACGGCCGGCCCAAGCTGACAAAGGGGTCCCACAGCGGCATCACGCCGTTGAGCACATTGTTGAAGTAATATTTGGTGACGCCATAAATGGTGTTGGTGTCCAGATTAAGTGGAATGGCGCCGGAGAGAAAATCGCGGTGAAGATAGACCCAAAGGAAAAAAGGCAGGACAAATGTTAACCCGCGCCGCATGGGCGCATTATAGCAAAAATAGGGCCAGCCCCCTATTTTTAAAAAAAATAGGGGGATGGCCCTATTTTTAATTATGTATTGTGTCCCTGGAACTC
>JAKFXC010000099.1 GCA_021731625.1 Candidatus Omnitrophota bacterium | reverse complement strand
CAACATCGAAGAGCTGGCCACCATCCAGCGGTACAATCTCAATGTGAAAATTTTTATTTTCAGCAACGACGGCCATGCCATTCAAAAACAAACCATCGACACGTGGCTCAATTCCAACTATGCGGCCTGCAATCACAAAACGGGTTTAAGTTTTCCCGACTTTGTCAAAACCGCGGAAGCGTTTCATCTTCCTGCCGTGCGCATTGCAAATCATGTCCAGCTGGCCAAAGGCCTGGCCCAAGTTCTTTCGACCCCGGGGCCGTATGTCTGCGACCTCGTCATTGACCCGGAGCAAAGAATCGAGCCCATGCTCAAATTTGGTTCAGGTCTCGAAGATCTAAATCCCAAGATTCCGCCCCAAGACCTCGCCGACGTCATGAAAGTATCGCTGAAGGTACCAGCCCATGGCTGAAATTGATTTGCTGGCCCATTATCCTAAGGCCAAACGCAATGTCGAGCAGCGCGGCCAGGAAAAATCGGAAGAAGACCGCCGCATTGGCCGTTTGTTTGGTAAAGAGTATTTTGACGGCGACCGTCGGTTCGGCTACGGCGGCTATAACTATCATCCCCGATTTTGGCAGCCGGTCATCCCGACGTTCGAGCAGCATTTCAAACTCACCAAACACAGTTCCATTTTAGACGTCGGCTGCGGCAAAGGTTTTATGCTGCATGATTTTGCCAGACATATCCCCGGCATCCATGTCAAAGGCATTGATATTTCCGCGTATGGAATCGCCAATGCGCTGGAGGATATGAAACCGTTCCTCCGGGTTGGTAATGCCAAGAAACTTCCTTTTCCGGACAAAAGCTTCGACGTGGTCATTTCTATCAACACTATTCATAATTTACCGCCGGAAGACTGCAAGCAGTCCTTGCGCGAAATCCAACGGGTGGCGCGCCGGGGGTCATTTGTGACCATGGATGCTTACCGCACGCCGGAGGAAAAACAACGTATGGACGCGTGGAACTTAACGGCCTTAACGTATATGCATGTGGATGAGTGGAAGAAATTATTTAACGAGGTGGGTTATACCGGCGATTATTATTGGTTTATTCCGTAGATTAATTCAGGTTAGGGTGGGGGGCACCAAATAATGAAAACCCGCGCGGCGATATTATGGCAATTGCATAAGCCCCTCGTCATTGACGATGTGGAAATCCCTGCTCTTAAAAAGGGCCAAGTCTTAGTTAAGATTTTCTACAGCGGGATCTGCCGAGCCCAATACAATGAAATGATCGGGCTTAAAGGCCCGGACAAGTTCTTGCCGCACCTTCTGGGCCACGAGGCTTCCGGTACCATTGTCGACATCGGACCAGGAGTGATGAAGGTCAAAAAAGGCGATTACGTGTGCCTCTCCTGGATCAAAGGCAAGGGGCTCGATGGTTTAAGTAGTCAATACCGGCTCAATGGTCGCATCATCAATGCCGGCGGCGTGACTACCTTTAGCGACTACTCCGTTGTCTCGGAAAACCGAGTCACCAAAATCTCGAAAACCATTCCCCCTGAGGCAGCGGCGATTTTAGGCTGCGCGGTAGTGACCGGCTGCGGCATCATGGAAAACACCGTGCAAGCCCGACCCGGTTCAGCAGTGGCTGTATTCGGAGTCGGCGGGGTGGGCCTAAGCGTCGTGCTCGGAGCCAAACGCCGCGGGTGTGCCATCATCATCGCCATCGACATCGATGCACAAAAACTTAAATTTGCCAAACGCCTGGGCGTCACGCATGCCCTCAATGCCAAAGACAAAAATCTTTTGAGCAAAATTTATAAACTCTCTCCCGGCGGGCTGGACTATGCTGTTGACGCCTCCGGCAATAAAACCGCTATGGAACTGGCTTTTGCGGCAGTCAAAGAGAAAGGCGGAATCTGCGTTATTGCCGGCAATTTAGGCAAGGATGAGAAAATTCAACTTCATCCTTTTGATTTGATCAAGGGCAAGCGTATTATAGGCACATGGGGCGGGGAGACCCAGCCCGACCGCGACGTCCCAAAATATATCGCCGCCTTTGGCCGCGGGCAGCTGCCGTTTGACACAATGATCACGCACCGTTTCCAGTTGTCAGAAATCAACCAGGCCTTCGAGGTATTACAAAAAGGCGGGGCAGGCCGCATCATCGTCAAAGCCGATGGATAATCACACAGACAAAGGGGTAAGCATCATTGTCCCCGCGTTTCGGGAAGAGGCAAACATCGAGGCAGCCGTCGACAATGCCATGGCCGCGGCCGCCGCATCTACGCAGGATTTTGAAATCATTGTCATCGACGACGGTAGTCCTGACAAAACTGCGGAATTCGCTCGCTTGAAAGCGGAGTCCCATCCCCAGGTGCGGGTCGTGTCCAATGCCACCAACCAGGGATTCGGTTATTCCTTTGCCAGGGGGGTCAAGATGGCCACCAAGGAGTATGTCACCGTATTCCCGGGGGACAATGACATGGCCGCCCTGTCGCTCAAAGAATTGATTGCCAGCCGGGGGAGCGCGGACGTCATCATCACCTACATGCGCAAGACCACCAAACGTTCCCTGCTGCGACGGGCATTGTCGCGTCTATTTGTGGTGGCCATGAATTTGATTTTCGTGCTGCGGCTGAAATATTACAACGGCGCCTTTATTTGCCGGCGGGAATTATTGCAGTCCATTCCGATCAAGTCCACAGGTCTGGCGGCCTTGGCCGAATGCATCATCCGGATGCTAAAGGCCGGGCATAGCTACAAGGCGATTTATTTCGAACACAGCGGCCGTAAACACGAGCAATCCAAGGCCTTGACGCTTAAAAGCGTGCGGGCGGTGGTCCACACCGTGGTGGTGCTCGCGAAAGACATTTACTGGCCGGACAAATCCTGATGCCCACGTTACTGCTTGGTCTTTTTTTCTTTGTTCTGGCCATGACGATCCATTTGGTCCTTTGCCGCCTGGACCCGCAAAAAACGCTCAAAACTAAACTTTTCATGATCATTGCCATTCAGAATTGGGTTGCTTTTCTCATTGTGGCTTCATTTCTGCATTGGCCGTTCAAATGGAGCTGCGCCGCCATTTACCTGCTGCTCATCCCGGTGTATTTGGTTTTTTATGTGATCACGGAGCTGGTCAGTCCTTCCAAACGGGTCCTGCAAATCGTGGCCGCTTCCGACGGCGCCGCCTATGCGCAAATATTAAAAGGCCTGGAGCAGGAGGATTTTATTATGACGCGCCTGGAAGAATTGGTGCAAAGCGGTTGTGCCCAAGAACATAACGGCCGTTACTGGCTGACCGCCAGCGGGCGCGCCATTGCCGGCTGCTTAGCGTTTTATCAAAAACTATTGGGCCGGGAGATGGGGGGTTGATATGCCAGATCCGGACATTTTAGTTTTGGGAGCTGGTGTTGCCTCTTTTGGTTTTTTTTTACTGGTGCATGTGATTTTTTTCCGTTTCCTTAAACCAAAGGTTTTGATCAATGCCATCTACATCAATTTCTGCTTGGGGCTGCCTGCCGCCATCTGGTCCGCCTGGACGGTGGCGGATTATTCCGGGGCCGAGAAGGCCATTTGTTTTATTTTAGTGCTGATCATTTATGGGGCCGCGGCATTTGCGTATGTGTTGTGTATTTTCGGACCTTATGAGACCTCCATCCGCATGCGTTTGATTCGGGAACTCGGCGGCAGCACAGGACAAACGCCTTTGCCTGACGTGCTGCGTCGCTACAATACGGCCATTATCCTTGAGAACCGACTCACTCGCCTCGTAGGGTCCCAGGATCTAGCCAAAAAAGGGGACACATACCATCTCCGCAAAACGGGTAATGTTTTTTTTATCATGGACACCGTCGCCCAAAAAATGCATGCCTTTATTCACGCGCGTTAAGCAACTCTTAAAATTCGTCCTTCCGATCGCCTTGTGGTGTTTTTTGTACCGCGGCCTGCTGTGGGGAAAACTCCTCATCAGCGAAGACACCTTCGCGGTGTTTGCCCTGGTCAAATATTTCTTGGTCAATTTGAAAATGGGGATATTCGCCCACTGGAACCCGTTTATGCATTGGGGCATGGGGCACGTGTTCCAGGTAGGGGAATTCAATCCGTTGTGGATGGTGACCTTGTTGCTCAATGCACTGGGCGTGGATTTTTACCATGCCTTTTTATGGACGGTGGCTCTCTATTTGGTGGTGGCTGCCTTTGGCGTGTATGCTTTGCTGCGGCGTTTGTTTCCGGAAGAATTTTTGGCCTATTTAGGGTTCTTGCTGTTTTTATTCTCCGGCGTGGGCATGACGCTCTTTACCCAAGTGACCTTGATTCTGCTTTTTGTCCCAGCCATCTGGTTTTTTTATTTCCTGGTGGAGTTTTATCAAACCCGACGGACCGCCAGCGTTTTGCTGCTAAGTTTTACCCTGATGCTCATTGCCACAACGTATATCCCTTTTTATTTTGCCACGGTGCTGATGGTGGCGCTGATTCTGGGTGTCGTTTTATACCCATCCGTCGTGATCCATCTGTTTCAAGATTTTATGGCCTGGGCCCGCCAAAACCCTTTTCTTGCGATCCTAGCAATAGGGGCCGTGGCTGTGGCGGTCACAACCAGCGTTTTGAACTGGCTTTTTTTAAAATCTGATTTTATGGTCTTGGCCCGTCCAACGGTGATGACGTACGATTCGGTCAAGGATTCCGGCATTCCCATCTCGGAAGCCTTGCGCGACCAGTCCCTGTTTTCTTTATTCATTCAACTGTTGCAGGCGCCGATTCTGGTGAACGCGCGGGAGATTTTTTCGCTGGATAATATTGCTTATGACAATCAACGCATTTTTTATGTCCCGGCCCTGGCCCATTTGGTCCTGCTGTGCGGCATTGTCGCTCGCCTGAATAAACGCATGGTGTATTGGGGGTTTTTAGGCCTGGTGCTGTTTTTGATTGCCCTGGCCCGCTTGACTCCCGTCTATGGATTGCTCTTTAAATATGTCCCGTGCTTCGATATGTTCCGGAACATTTTTTTGCTGACCCCGTTTATCATCACGATTTACATTATTTTTACGGTTGAAGTTTTTCGCTCCTTTTGGCTGAAAGCTGCGTCCAGGAATTACGTTTCCCTCTTTGTGGCCGTGTTGGTTATTGGTCTGTATGGGTTGCTCTGGAGCCGACCGGGGTACACCTTGCACACGACGTATGCGGTTGCCGTCGGGTTTTTGGTGGTCACGGTCCTGCGCTTCTTAGGCGTTTCGTTTCTGCGGGGCCGATGGGGAAAAGCGGCTTTGGTGGGGTTGGCCGTTATTTCGCCCATGGAAGTATTGTTCCTGCATGCGCGGCAATTTAGTCACAATCATTCCGACGCCATTGTCAAGGCAGCGCATACGCCATTGGCACCTCCGCAGTTTTCCTTTGTACGCCAGATCACCCAATACGATGAGACCAAGGCCAATGACATTTACCGGTGGTATAACTGGCACATCATTGCCATGCAGGATTCGGACCGGTTCATCACCACGAAATACGGGTATCCGACCTATTGGTCGTATATGCTGGCTCCGATGGTGGAATCCATACCGGGTTTTAAAGATTATGTCCGTCATAAATTTATCGTCTACCCTCAAAACATTTCCAGCCAACCGGCCACGTCGCCCCATGGATTTGCCAAGGAGTTTGTGCTGCGGCCCAATGGCATCTTAATCAATGGCCCGGGGCAGGGGATCACCGTGCAGCGTTTCAATGCGAATCAGATTTCTCTGGCAGTGGATTTTCCCACGCCGCGGTTTCTCCTCTACAATGACAGCTTCCATCCGTTTTGGAAGGCCACGATCAACGGCAAGCCGGTGCCCATATCGAGGGCCAACTTTGCCTTCAAAGGATTGGACATCCCCGCCGGCAGAGCAGAGGTGCATCTGGAATTTAGGCCTTTGGGCGGCACCATCATGTATATGTTCTTGATGGCATTTTTTTACTTTTATTTTGGCTTCGGCCTGCAGCAATGGCGGCGCGACCGCCGGAGATTAGCCCTGTGACGGCCTTTTTATACATTGCCATGTTGGGCTCTTTGTTTTTTTTATTCGACCGCAACCAATCTGCCGATGACATTTTGAATGCGTCCCGGCCCAACGCTGATTATGTGCATGCTTTTTCTTACGGGTTTAACCCCTTTGACATTGCCGAATTCCGGCGGGCTGCCGGCTATTATAAAACGTTGCAGCTGGGAAATTTTAAAACCGGAATGATGCACGGCAATCTAGGGTTTTGCTATTATTATCTGAAAGATCTGCCCAGGGCGGTTAAAGAATACGAAAAAGGAATTGAAATCGACCAGTCCCTGTACACCCTCTATTACGACCTGGCTTGGATCAAAATGCAGCAGGGGGATTATGCTGGGGCAGAAGAGTTGTTCCGAAAAAGCAAATTCTTGATGCCCAAGAATCTGGACGATCTGCTGGGCAAATTGCACGTCGGGCAGAGGCATGCCGGGCACGAGGTCTTTCCCCATTACATGCAAGAGCGGGTCCCCCGGGACCGGTTGATGGTCAATGCCAATTTATGCTTTATTTATCTGCAAACCAAGCAATATCAGAATCTGCTGAGCATGGCTGGCGAAGGCATTGCGGCGCATCCTCAAGATCCGCAGTTCTATTTTTACGCCGGGGTAGCGTCGTTTCATTTGGGGTTTTTGAAAGAATCCCTGGTGTTTTTGACCAAAGCCCTGGACCTGGCGCCCAATTATGCTGAGGCCTATGAATACCGGGCCCAGCTCATGCACGTGCTGGGGGAAGGTCAAGGATACCTAAACGACCTGGAAAAAAGTAAGCTGGCCAAGAGCCATGTGCCTTGGCAGCGTCCAAGAGACATCGAGGAGCTTCACCACTGGGATGATGGCATCTTACTCTTTCAAATCTATCCGTAAGCCGTTGATGGCCGCAGCACTTTTGGCTGGCGTGTGGATCCGCCTTGTGAACATCACCGCCAATGATTTTGTATTTTATGATGAGGGAATGTACTTGGGTTTTAACCGGCCTTTCTTGAGTTTGGTGGCCGCGAACCCGCCGCAGAATTTGCATGAATTGGGGATTATCTTAGGGTTGATGTTTAAGGCGGCGTTGTCCACCCCTAAGGCTTTGTGGTTTTTTTTATTGAATGTGCGGACTTTTCTGACCGGCCCGGAAGGCTATTATTTTGCCCGGTTGATTTCGGCCATGGCCGGCCTGCTCACCGTGGGGCTGGCTTTCGTATGGGCCCATCGCTATTTTAAGTCTTTGCCCATAGCGCTGCTTAGCGCGGGCATACTTTTGTTTCTACCAAGCCACGTGTTTTATTCCCGCCTGGGGATGCAGGAATCTTTGAGCACTTTGTTTTTCTTAAGCGGCTTATATCTATACGTATTTAGCCCCCGGGGGCTAAATGCCAAAACCATTGCGGCGGGGGTGTTCTTAAGTGCGGTTTTCTTTACCAACTACCGCATGATCATTGCGCCGGTTTTTGTGCTTGCGACCCAGATGCATCTCGATCTTTTGGCCCGCCGGAAACCGGATTGGGTCAAGATGATGTGTTTTTTGGCCGTTTATGGAGGAGTGGTTTTCGGGATTGGCTCTTTGTTCGGCGGGGCGAACACCGCAGCAACAGTCCAGTGGATGTTGCATCAGGCCGACGAAGCCCAGAGCCATCGGCAATTTGTGAATTTTTTATCTTTTCCATATTACTTGCTTAGGTTGGAGCACCCTTTGTTTGCCATTTTCTTTTTCGGAAATCTGTATTTTGTTTGGCAAAGGCAATGGGCCAACTTGCTGCCGTTTGGGTTAGCGTTCATGCAGATGTTTTTATTTTCTTTTGCGGCGGAAAAAGGAGCCAGGTATTTGTGCGTGGTGCTGCCTTTTGAGGCAATGGCGGTGGCCTATTGCATCCTGCATTTAAAGGACGCCTACCCGCGTTATAGCATTCTGGCCATGGTTGCCACGGCGGTCATGTTGGTCGGTTTGGCCTGGCAGAGCCAGGTGTTGTCCCGGGCCCACAGCGACTACCGGCAGGCCATCGGCATGGTGCTGGCGCATGACCCTCAAGCTAAAATCATGGCCACCCAACCGGAAGTGTTATCGCTCTATGTTGCGGATGCGGGCACCGTTGTCGCTCTGCCTAAAGACCCGGCGGCCTTTGCGGCTTTAGTTCACCAGGGGTATCATTTTTTGATTATGGACCCGCAGGTGTACGTGTCCTGGACCGCCGACGGCAGCCGTTTTAGCCCCCGACTTATTCCCTATGTGCAATTGATCCAGGACAAGATGACGCCGGTGGCCGTGTTGCCTCATTTGAGCGGAGCTTTGTTGCCGCGTTTTGTGTTGGACCATAATCAGGATTTGCCCAATTCCATTGCTTTTCTTAAAGAGCAGGACAAAAAAGGCACCATTGCCATTTACGATCTTCGTCCATAAAAAGTTCATTTTCCTGCTGGGGGAGGACATTTTTTGTTATAATCCATCTCCTACATACAAAGGGCGGACATGACGTACGAAGAATTCACCTCCAGCATAGAAAATTTTTCCAATTACACCCAGGATATTAAACCGCAGAGCTATTTCGACTTTCCTCTGGCCCCCATTTTGGAAGCGGAGACCCGGCTGCGCAACCACAATGCAAAGTCCATTGCCTATTTTTCAATGGAATACGGTCTGTCTCCCAGCGTCTATAATACGTTTTCGCTTAACCGCCCCATGAGTGTGAAGAACCAATTCTTCAAGCATGAAGTGTTCTCCAATTTTTGGCTTTCCGATTACGTGTTTAGGATCGACATCAATAAAATGCTGGACATCCCCATCTACAGCGGCGGGTTGGGGGTGCTGGCAGGGGACACGGTCAAGAGCATTGCCGATTTAGGTTTGCCGGTGGTGGCCTTCGGCATTCTCTGGAACAAGGGGTATTTTAAGCAGAATTTTTGGTACAAACACGGCCAAGTCCCGGAAGAACTTTCCTGGGATCCGCATTCGTACCCTGGTTTGATTCCACTCAAGAACCGGGTGCGCATCAATACCAAGGACGGCCTGTTGCATTTGCGCTTGTGGAAATATTACGTCTATAGCTACGACAAAAAGAATGTTTGTCCCCTGATATTGCTGGATTCCAATGTGGTGGAAAACAACGAACGGTTCCGCCAACTGACAGACCAGCTCTACCGCAGCGACCAGGTGTCTTGGCGCATTATGCAAAGATCTATCTTGGGCATTGGGGGCATGAAGGCGATCAGCGAACTGGGTTTCGATATTAATACCTACCATCTCAACGAAGGACACGCGGCCTTTGCCTTGGTTGAAAAATATGTCCAGCTCAAAGACAAAAATCAGATGGAGCTGGAGAAAAAGAAATTTGTCTACACCTGCCATACCCCGGTGGCGGCCGGGCATGACCGCTTCGGCATTCACGACCTCGACCAGATTTTTCTGCCGGAATATCTAGACCCCATGAAAGATTTGGGCAAAGAAACGAAGGACTCTACCGACGTCAATTTGACCTATATCTGTTTGAACAACTGCCGGCGTACCAATGCCGTGGCCCAAAAGCATGGCGAGATCATGCGTTTGCAGTTTCCGGATTTTGCCAAGCGCATCGATGCCATCACCAACGGGGTGCATATGCACACCTGGGTCTCGGAGAGTTATGCCCAGCTCTTTGACAAATACGGGCAGGCTTTTGCCGACTGGCGCCGCCAGCCCAAAAATTTGGAAAACGTCACCCGTTTGGCCAATGACCAGGCCTTTCGCAAGGATTTATTTGACGCCCATCAGGGCAATAAACGCAATTTATTTAAGGTGGTCAAACCATGGAAATTGGATGAGAATGTTCTGACAGTCTGCTGGGCCCGCCGCATCACCGGCTACAAACGTCCGTCGCTGTTGTTCCATCATGTGGACCAACTTTTGGATTTGGCCTATAAAGTCGGGCCGTTGCAAATTATCCTGGCGGGAAAAGCCCATCCCAATGACAATATCGGGGCGGCGCACATCCAGGACATCCTGAATCACATCGACCAGTTAAATAACCATTACGACGTGATCAAAGTTTTGATTCTGGAGAATTACGACACGTATTTCGGCAAATTGCTGAGCAATTCGGTGGACATTTGGCTTAATAACCCATTGCCCCCGTTTGAGGCGTCAGGCACCAGCGGCATGAAGGCGATCTTAAACGGTGTGGTCCAGGTCTCCACATTGGACGGTTGGGTGGTGGAGGCAGCCAATGATGATATCGGCTGGATTTTTGGGTATGAGCATCATGGGCCAAAAATCGGCAGCGAGCAGGAGTTACGCCTTGACGAAGATTCCGCCGCGCTCTATAAAGTATTGAAAGACGCCATGACTTTGTATTACCAAACGAATCAACAAGGCGTCATTGATCTTAAAAGCAGCTGGATCGACAAAATGATCCATTGCGTCCGCCGGGCAGGTTTTTTCAATACCCAGCGTATGGTTGAAGAATACCGGGACCGGATGTGGAAATAAGCGCGGGAGCTCATTACTATGCGGCAATATTTGGACCTCGTTCGGCAGATCCTCGAGCGCGGTGAGCAAAAAAGGGACCGCACCGGCACTGGCACCATTTCCATTTTCGGCCACCAAACCCGGTATGACCTGCGGGACGGGTTTCCCATCCTGACCACCAAAAAAGTGTTATTTGATGCCGTGGTCTATGAGCTTCTGTGGTTCCTTAAAGGCTCCACTAATATTCAGGATGGTTTGACCCAACATACCCCCATTTGGAATGCCTGGGCCGCTCCGGACGGAGAATTGGGGCCGGTGTACGGCTACCAGTGGCGGAAATGGGAGAAATTTATCTGGGAGGAACGCACCCAGACGTATCGCAAGGAGCACATCGACCAAATTGAGCAGGCCCTGGATTTGATTAAAACCAATCCTGATTCCCGCCGTATTATTGTGAGTGCCTGGAATCCCGCCGACATTGACAAAATGGCTTTGCCACCCTGCCACGCATTTGTGCAATTTTATGTGGTCAATGGCCGTCTAGATTGCCAGCTTTACCAGCGCTCCGCCGATGTGGCCCTCGGCGTGCCGTTTAACATTGCCAGTTACGCCCTGCTTTTATCCCTGATGGCCTGTGAGAGCAATTTGACGCCTGGGATGTTTATCCATACCTTGGGAGATGCCCATATTTATTTAAACCACGTGCAGGGCCTCAAAGTCCAGTTGGACCGCAAGCCCGGGCCATTGCCTCGCCTGGAATTGCCCCGTAAAAAAGTCCTGGAGTACACATTCGAGGACATTCGCCTGGTGGGTTACCAACCAGCCCCTTTTATTAAGTTTCCCATCGCCGTTTGATGACTAAACCATTCTCCATCGTTGTAGCTATGGATGAGGCCCGCGGCATTGGCCGGGGAGGAGGATTGCCGTGGCATTTACCGGGAGACTTGAAGCGTTTTAAGCAAGTCACCACGCATGTCCAAGACCCTAAAAAACAAAATGCAGTGATCATGGGCCGCCGCACCTGGGAATCGTTGCCGGATAAATTTCGCCCGTTGCCCAAGCGGCTCAATCTGGTGCTCTCGCGCAAAGGCCTGGGCCTTCCCGACGGTGTGCTCCATTTTGCGGATTTCGATGAAGGCTTGACCTATGCCGGCCGGGTCCCGGGGGTTGAGGATATCTACGTCATCGGCGGCGGCGATATTTTGCCCAGGCATTTGTTCATCCGCAATGCGGCCGCATTTTTGCCACCGTGCTCCAAGGCCAGTTTTCCTGCGACGTCTTTTTGCCCCCAATTCCTGCGGATTTTAAGGTTGCATCCGCCAGCCCCCGCCTGACGGACAACGGGATTAGTTATTATTTTATAGACTATGCGCGCAAACCTCCCCTCCAGGAGGCCCCTCCAGGAGGCCCATAAATTCGATTTTGCCTACAAGATAGCGTATACTTGATTTAAGCCGTGTGGCCGGCTGTTTGGAGGCTGATTGAATGATTCATGGGCCAAAGATCCTGATTGTCGATAGTGAACCCACCATCGCCCGCTTGCTATTGATGATTTTAGAAACGCACGGGTACCAGGTGGGGGCGGCCTTAAGCGCCAGCGAAGCATGGGAAAAAATCAGCGCCGATATAGATTTGGTTTTACTCGATATTACCCTTTCAGATTCCGATGGACTCAAAGTTTGTCACCTCCTTAAGACAAATCTGCAAACCAAACATATTCCAGTCATCATTTTAAGTTCGGGTGCCCGCAAAGGCGAACAACTTGAGAGCTTTCATTTGGGCGCCGATGATTATCTTCACAAACCTATTGAACCGGAAGAGCTCTTTGCCAGGGTGGCGGCGGTACTGTCCCGTAGCCATAAAAATTCACCTCCTCCCATCGACAGGGCTTATGAATTGGTCCAGGAGCTTAATCACATCATTGATGAGGAAAAAATGACGCCCTATTTTCAGCCCATTTATCTGCTGAAGCCGCTCCGTCTTTTTGGCTTGGAAGTCTTGAGCCGGCCGCAGACCAATGGCATTTTTGCCAGCCCGGAGGCATTGTTTAAGGCGGCCTTGCGGTTTGGCCGCTATCCTGAACTGGAAATGATTGTCTGGCGCCAGGCCGTGGCCGTTGCCCAACGCGTCTTGTCGAGAGAGCATTTGTTTTTAAATTGTAATCCTTCGTTGATTGAGGACCTGCCCAAGGACATGATCAAGGCCGTGTTCCAGGACTTTGACATGACCCGCAGGCATGTGTTTTTGGAGATCACCGAACGCTATGCGATCGGCGAATATGATTTATTTTTGCAACATTTGGCGGAATACCGGGATTTTGGTTTCAAAATTGCCGTGGACGATGTGGGGGCCGGGTATGCCAGTTTGGACGCCATCATCCACACCAGACCGGAGGTGGTCAAGATTGACTGTAAAATCGTATCCGGCATCATGGGCGACCCTTACAAAAAGAGCATTGTCAAATTGATGGTTGAATTTTGCCGCGAAAACGGTATCATCTGTATAGCAGAAGGCATCGAAACCAAGAAAGAATTGGAGATGTTGATCGACTTGGGCGTCCATGCCGGACAGGGGTTTTATCTGCACAAACCCACTGCGCAGGTCAACATCCACGACATGCGCGCCATCACCTTATAAAATAAAATTTATGCTTACGGTTTTGATTTCTGCGCTGGCCATTGTTTTAGCCGCCTTTCTTTGTTCCCTCGTAGAAGCCGCAATTTTGAGTTTGCCGACTTTGCGGGCCCGCATGCTGGTCGAGGAAAAACGCCGCAACTCCAAACACCTGCTGTATGTTAAGGAACACATCGCTGCCTCAATCGCCACCATCGTTATCATCAACAACATCATCAATATTTCCGGATCCATGTATGTCGGGTATGAAGTGACCGAACTCCTCGGCGACCAGTGGCTGGGCCTGGCGACCGGTCTTTTGACTTTTAGCATCATTGTCTTTGGGGAAGTGATTCCCAAGGCCCTCGGCGAGCGTTTTAAAATACCGTTGGCGCTGTTTTTTGCCAAACCGGTCAAATTCCTGTTGTGGCTGTTTCATCCGGTGGTTTTGCTGTCGCATATGTTTGCCTCACCATTTCATCAAACGGAGCGCAGCGTGACCGAGGAGGAGATCAAAATGATGCTCAAGTTAGGACGGGCTTCCGGGACGGTTGAATCCGACGAGGAAGTATTGATCAATCGGGTGTTTCGCCTTAATGATTTGCGGGCCATCAACATCATGAAGCCGCTTAAGGATGTGTATATGCTGCCCGCCGATAAGACCTTACTGGAGCTCAAGGAGGCCATCGTGATGTCACCGTATAACCGCATAGCGGTCTATAGCGGCGCGGCCACGGGCATTGTCGGCATTGTGGAGCACCGGGTGCTCTTGCGCGAGATGGCCAAGGACAACGAGGGCTCCAAAATCAAGGACTGGATGCTCAAGCCCATTTTTGTCAATCAGCTGACCCGGGCGGACGTGCTCATGGAAAAATTTCAGACCTACCATCAGCATTTATTTATCGTGCAGGACAATTTCGGCCGCAACGTGGGTTTGGTGACCATGGAAGATATTTTTGAAGAGCTCTTCGGTGAAATCTACGATGAAAAAGATGTCCGCTTTAAAATGACCTCCCGTAAGCCGGCTTAAGTTCCTTGGGAAATTTTCTTGAGCACCCTTGCGGGCTATGTTAAGATTTGGCCGTGGCAAAATACCTCTTAAGTCTTTTATGTATCCTATTATGCGGTTGTTTGTTCCACCGTTCTGCGAAGCTTAAGCCCACATCTTTCCCGGCGGCAGCGGAAATTTCCGGAAAAATCATTGATGCGGCGAAACTCAAAGCAGGCGGGAAATTGGCCTTGACCCCTTTTAGGGCGGGCCCGCAGGCCGTGGCCGATGAGGAGTTAGACCGTGTTTCCATGATGCTCATCAAAGGACTTACGGAATCCCTGCAGGCTGCCGGCAGTGCCTGGACGGTGACGGATGAGGCGGCGGAGGCGGATTATGTGGTCGAGGGTTATATAGAGGAGTTTTCTCTGCCCGGAAAAGTGTCTGGGGTGTTGCGAAAAAAAAGGACCCGCCTTTCAGTGAGCGGAGAGGTGTATCGACAGGACTCCCAAGCTCGGGTGCTCACTTTTGCGACGTTTAAGAACATCACGCGGAAAAATTTTATGGATGCCTCGTACCAAGCGGGCAAATCCATCGGCGATTTTATCCTGGCCCAATCCGCAAGGGAGTCTCTGTGATTGTGGTGACCGGTGCCGCGGGTTTCATCGGCAGCGCTCTGGTGGCGCGGCTCAATGAACTCGGCCGTTTTGACTTGATTGTCGTGGATCATTACGGTCCGGCCCAGGACTCCAAAAAACGCAATTTGGCCGGTAAGAAATACCAGCGGTTTTATGACAAGGCGGAATTTTTGAAACTCATCCGCCGGGACCAGCTGGATTTTGATGTGGAGCAGATCCTGCATATGGGCGCCTGCAGTTCCACCACGCTGCAGGACGCGGATTATTTTCAAAAAAATAACTATGAATATTCGGTGCAGACGGCCGAATGGGCCCTTAAACGGCAGGCCCGCTTGATCTATGCCTCCTCCGCGGCCACCTACGGGGCCGGCGAACAGGGGTATAGCGACGAGCATGATAAAATACCCGCGCTGAGGCCTTTAAACCTTTATGGCGAATCCAAACAAAAATTTGACCTTTGGGTGCTGGAGCGCGGGCTGCAAACCCAAGTCGTGGGCCTAAAATTTTTCAATGTCTATGGCCCCAATGAGTATCATAAGGAAGATATGCGCAGCGTGGTGGCCAAGTCGTATGAGCGTGTGGTGTCGGACGGCAAAATCCGTCTTTTTAAATCATACAATCCTAAGTACAAAGACGGGGAGCAGCAACGCGACTTTATTTATGTCAAAGATGCCGTGGAGGTGGTGTTGTTTTTTATGGACCACCCCGACCAGAGCGGCATTTTTAACGTCGGGACCGGGCAGGCCCGCACCTGGAATGATTTGGCTGTCGCATTATTTGCGGGTGTGGGGCAAACCCCGAAGATTTCCTACATGGACATGCCCGAGAGTTTAAGGGCGCGGTATCAATATTATACGCGGGCCGATGTTGCTAAACTCCGTCGGGCCGGGTATCAAAAACCATTCACCACCCTGGAAGTGGGCATCAGGGATTATTGTTCGTATTTGAAAAACAAGTCGGTCTGGTAACAACCAGGAGGTTTGCCATGGGGATTTTTTACATATTGGGTGGGGTGGTATTCGCAGCCGTCGTTGTGGTGGGGTTTTTGTTTTACCTGCTCAATAAGGAATCCGCCAAAGCTGAGGCCCAGCCGATCCCGATTGCCAACCCTGAGGAAATCATACGCCCTTCGTCGATCCTGGAAGAGGAATATAAGAAAAAAGTCAACGAGCTGGAGAAAGAATTGACCCATATTTCCGAACAGGGCCTGGCCCAATCCCAGGAAGCCGTCACCTTGATTGAACGGCTCACCAAAGAGAATGAACGGCTTAAAAGTGATCATAGCAAAACTTTGGAGCAGAATTCCCAGCTGGTGAGCAGCAGGCATGAGACGGATCAGATGCGGCAGGATAATTTTCTCCTGCAAAATCAACTGGAGACGGCGCAGCAAAAAGTAGAGAATTTGCAGCAAGAAGGAATCGTCATGCAACAGCGGATGACCGCCGATCTGGCCCAGGCCAATACCACCATTGAACAGTTAAAAGGCGAACGCGATGCAATCATTGCTAAAAAAGAAACCTCCGCGCAATCGATGCAGGCCCTTGCCAGGGAGTTGGAAGAACTTAAAATGCAGAAGGAGACTTTGAACCAGGAAACTGAGGACCTGCGACGGGTCAACCAAAAACTCAAGGAATTAAACGCCACTTTAATGGAAAAGACGCAGGATTTGCAATATGAGCTGACCAAAAATCGGGCCCAAATGTCCGGTTTAGAGCGGATCTGCGCAAATTATAAAATCCAACTGGAAAATCGATTATGAGGATGATCTTAGTGGCGCTCATTTTTTTAAATGGCTGTGCGGTATATAACGGCGGGGTGGAAACCGCAAAGACCATTTGGGGGTCGTCCACCCGGGCCCTGGAAAATGACCGTGAGCAGGCCATTGCCAACACGTATAATAAAAATTTTTGGGAAGTGTTAAGGGGTTCCTTGGAAGCGGCGCGAAAGCAAGGCTATGTGGTCTTTAAAAAAGATGAAGTGAAGGGGTACTTGGTGCTGATGGGGATTCCTGGCAGCGTGAACACGACGGAAGTGGGGGTCTTTTTTGTGGAGCTCGGCGAAAATGAGACCCGCGTTGAGGTGACGTCTTTAAGCACCAATGCCAAGCGGATGGTCAGCAAGACCCTGTTCCAGCAACTGGATATCCTTTTTGGGTTAGTGCCATCGGACCCGGAGCCTTTGCCGGTCGAAGTAGACCCCCAACAAAAACCATGATAGAAAACGAATTGTTATTTCTGGGTTTGTTGGCTGAGGGGCCCAAGCATGCTTATGAAATTAAACGCCAGATCGAAGAGGACTTGGCGCCCAATATTGGTTTGCGGATCAAATCGATCTATTACCCGCTGCAAAAAATGGCCGGAAGCGGTCTGATAGATAAGGAAACCGGGAGGCAAGGGCGATGGCCTCAAAAATATGTCTATCGCATCACGCCTAAGGGCAAGCGAAAATTCGATCTCTTGATTGAAGAAAGCTTTTTGTCCATTGAACGACCATTCTTTCAAATGAATCTGTCCTTATATTTCATGCACTTGACGGACAAAAGTAGGGCCAAACGCCGTCTAAGAACCCGCTTGGGGCTGCTTAAGAGGATAAGCCGGGGATTGGCGGTTTTGAAGGAAAAGTCATTTGCCCAGGCTAAGTCGGGGCGATGGATCCTGCAGCACGACCTGGACTTAGTCGAAGCCGAGATTGCCTCCACGCAAAAATTAGTCCACCAGCTTTAATTCAGCCGTAAGCGTAATAATTTCTTGACTTACAAGGATCTTATATTAAAATTCAACTGTTAAAATCTAAGTAGTAAAATTTTACCATATGTTAACTATAAATAAGCAACTTAACGATGCTGCAGTTCGATTTGGCCCAAAGCCGGCCATTATATTTAAGGAAAAGGCCATTTCCTTTGTTGAACTGGCTGCTTTGGTGCAGACTTTGACCCAAGGACTGCAGACGCTTTCGGTGGGAAGGTCAACCCGCGTGGCCGTCTATTTGCCTAATTCCTTGGAGTACGTTTATAGCTATTTGGCATGTTTGAGTGTCGGGGCAACAGTCATCCCTCTGGACTATATGTTAAAAAGTGATGAGTTGACGGCCTGTTTGACGCACGGGGAAGCGGAGGTTTTGATTGCCCTTTATCGACCGGATGTGGATATGGCCGCGATCAAAAAAGCCGTGCCGATGCTCAAGACGGTCATTGTGGTGGGCAAACCGCAGGCTGAAACGTGGGAAAAAACATTTGCTTCGTTAATGAACCTGTCTACTGCCACGGCTGCCGTAGCGGCGGCGCCGGCACCGGCACCCCTGGACCCGGCGCTGCTTATGTACACCTCCGGCACCACGGGAAAGCCCAAAGGCATTTTGCTGAATTACCGCCATTTGAACGGCTCACCGGAAGCCATGAAACATTTTGTGGATCTAAGCCCTCGCGACGTCAAATTATGCGCCCTTCCCTTAAGTCATATTGCTGGTTTTATTTATATCCAAAATTGCATCCTCTTCGGCATTACCCTCATCTTGATGGACCGGTTTAACCCTCTAGAGTTTTTAAAGAATGTGGTGCAATACAAAGTCACTTGTTTCCACATCGTGCCTCCCATGTACACGGCTATACTGACGCTTAAGAACATCGAGCAGTTTGATTTGTCTTCGCTGCGCTGGGTGGTGGTCTTTGGGGCGCCGTCCTCGCCGGAGATTTTGCAGCGGTTCCATAAATTTTGTCCCAATGCGGTTTTGCTCAACGGCTGGGGCATGACCGAGACCTGCCCGCCGAACACGGTGACGCCCTTGGATAATCCCAAAATCGAAAGTGTAGGCAAGCCAGCCCCAAATTGTGAGATCCGCATTGTGGGCGAGGACGATACGCCTTTGCCCACCGGCCAAGTGGGTGAGGTGGTGATTCGCGGGTGGGTGGTGATGCAGGAGTATTACAAAGACCCGCAGGGGACGGCCGAGGCCATGACAAACGGTTGGTTTCACACCGGCGACTTGGGCAGGTTCGATCACGAGGGCTTTCTCTACATTGTGGGCCGCAAAAAAGAAATGATTAAAGTGGGCGGCCAAATTGTGTATGCGCCCGAGGTGGAAGCGGCCTTATGCAAGCATGAGGCCATTTTGGAGGCCGCAGTCATTGGTGTGCCTGATAAGCTGCGGGGTGAGGCCGTCAAAGCTTTTGTGGTCCTTAGAGAGAGCACGTCCATTGATCCGATGGACATCAAATATTTCGCCAAGGAGCATTTGGCCCATTTTAAAGTTCCACAGACCGTGGAGGTGCGGGCCAGTCTTCCAAAAAATCGCACCGGGAAAATTGACAAAGAGGCCTTGAAACAGGAAGTAATCATTTAAGAAAGGAATAGTATGCCGACGTCAACCGCAGAACGCATGACCAGGGATGTGCATTTAACCGGTAAAGATTTGATGAACATGGTGCAATTGCGGCCCAAAGACGTGGGCAAATACGCCATTGTTCCCGGCCCCAAGGAACGGCTGGATAGTCTGATCAAAAAGATCGAGAGTCCGGTGAAAAATTTTGCTTTTATGGAATACACCATGTACACCGGCACTTACCTAGGTGTGGGGGTCACAGCCATTAACGGCGGGCGTTTTGCGGCGGACACGGCAATTACGACGGAAATTCTGTGCAATGCGCAAGTCAAATATTTGATCCGCATTGGGTCTTGCGGGTCTTTGACCAAAAATATTAACATTGGCGAGCTGGTCATTGCCACTGGTGCGGTGCGGGGGGACGGCGTTTCCCCGTACTATGTGGATGATAATTTTGCCACTGAACCCGACCAGGCCTTGACCAAGGAACTCATGCAGGCGGCCAAATCCAGCGGCCTGCCTGTGCATACAGGAAAAGTTTGGAGCACCGATGCCATCTTGCGGGAAACCAAGGAGCATGTCAACAGCGCCGTGGACCAGGGTGCCGTGGCCGTGGACATGGTCAGCTCGGTTTTCTTAACGATCGCCCAAACGTACAAAATCCCGGCGGTGTCGATTTTGGCTGTCAGCGACAACGTGATGACCGGCCAACTGGGATTCATGAATCCCGATTACTACATGGCGGAAGGCTCCCTAATTAACATTGCCTTAAACTTAATCAAGGCCAAAGAAAATAAGTAGAAATAATTAGGGACAGCCTCCAATTAATTCCAATTAATTTATGAGCTATCAATCACCTCTATTTTGGCCGGCCACTTTGAAAGGCGGCACCTTGTTTGTGCTAGACGAGACTTTGGTGCCCTCGAAATTGAAGTACATTCCTGTCAAGAATGTTTCTCAGGCAGTCGCCGTCGTCCGGGATATGAAAACTCGCGCCTTTGGGCAATTCTTGGTCGTGCTTAATGCTTTTTTATTGGAACTAAATGCTAAGGGTGATTTAGTGGCGCATTTAGAAAAGATTGCTAACCAATTAAATCGTTCCCGTCCCACCTTTCCATTTGCGGAAGTGACTGGCATCATTGTTGGCGTGGCCCACAAAGCTGAAGCGAACGGGGCCGATGTGAGGGCTGCCGTTATCAAGACTGTAGAGGGATTTTTAGCCGGCATCCGCGGCCGGCGTTTGGAACGGCTGCGGCAGATCGCCAATATCATCGAGAATGGGGACAATATTTTGACCCATTGCAATGTGAGCGGAGAATTGGCCATGGCTGCCAACATTGCTCTAAGCGAAGGCAAAAAAATGAAATTTTTTGCCACGGAAACCCGGCCCTATATGCAGGGATCAAAACTTACCGTGTGGGAATTGCAAAACGCCGGGGCCCGGGTGACTTTGGTGCCGGACAACACGGTTGGGTTATTGATGGCCGAAGGTCGAGTCAATAAGGTGATTATTGGTTCGGACCGGTCTGCGGCCAACGGCGATGTGGCCAATAAAGTAGGAAGTTATCAAATTGCGATTTTAGCGAAGGAATTTGGCATCCCTTTGATTGTGTTGTCGCAGCCGTCCAAAGGGGTGCCCAGCGGCGATGCCATGCCGATTGAAATCCGCGGCGAGGGGGAAATACTTAAATTCGGCGGCAAATCCGTATTTCCGGCCAAGGCCCGTGCTTTTTATCCGGGTTTTGACGTGGTGCCGCATCAATTGATATCGAAAGCGATCCCAATCCATGCCGGACTCTAGGGGGGCGCTGCTGATTCAAGGCGTTTTAGATGACCTTGCGATTAAGAAAATCAAACCGGGCAAGAAGCAAACGGTTTTTGTTTGTGAAGGCAGACCATCCCTCGAGGCGGGAAAACTCAACGCCAAGGCGCTTTTAAAGCAGGGGATTACTCCGACGATCATTTGCGACAATATGGCGGGGTTTTTATTCTTCAAGAAAATGGTCGGTCGGGTGATTTTGGCCTGCCAGTATGCCGACAAAGGCGGGGCCTTATGCGATACCGGCGCGTTGGTATGCGCGGTGTTGGCCAAAACTCATCAGGTTCCGGTGCAGCTAATGCCGGCCAGAGCGCGGACGCGGTTTTTGGGCAGCCCGGGTGATATTTTATCGTTTGAAGGCAAGGCCATCGCACCCAAAGGCACCCAAGGGTATGTGCCGCTGGTGGAATGGGTTTCGGGAAAATATTTATGAGTGAACCATTGCAAACAAGAATTATCGATATCGGTAAATTGCTTTGGGACAAGGGCTTGGTCACCGGCTTTAACGGTAATATCAGCGCCCGCCTCGATGCACAGACGCTGCTCATCACGGCCACCGGCACGTGTTTGGGATATTTAAGACCGCAAGACATCTTGACCATGAAAGTTTCCGGCGACGTGGTCGGGCAGGGCACGGCTTCCAGCGAACGGCTGATGCATACGGAAATTTACAAAAATTTGCCGGCCGTCAGTGCTGTTGTGCACACGCATCCGACTTACACCAATGGTTTTTTCCTGGCCAACCAAACTTTTAGCCCCAAAACTTTTGAAGCCAAATTCTATTTAGGAGAAGTCAAGTCCATTGAGCAAACCACCCCATCGGTGACGGACGCTGCACCGGTGCTTAAGGAGTTGACCGCCAACAACATCATAGTCCTTCGCCATCACGGCGTGGTTGCGGTGGGCAAAGATCTGTTTGATGCCTTCGTGCTGATCCAGGAATTGGAAGAACAAGTTAAAATGGACTTGGTGAGCGTGCACTATAAGGGGACACATACCGTAACCCAATTTCAGGAGCCTTCGGCAAAAAAATATAAATTGTTCTCTGGCGATCAGATCAAGGAAATTGTGCGACTGGTCAACAGCGATGCCCAAATGCAGGAACTAGGAAGCAAAACCGCCATGAATATGGATTTGGCGGTATGCCTCCAGGAGACGGGGGACGTGTATAGTTTTAAATTCCACAACGGCCAGATTACCGAAACCGGCAAAGACACCAATGCCGAATTTTTGATCACCGCCAACCAAGACATTTGGCGGGCGGTGTTTAATAGAGAAATCGACCCGTTTGTGGCCACGACCCAAAAGAAAATGAATTTGCGGGGGGATTTTGCTCGTATTTCCAAATGGTATGCGCCCTGCAGCCGTATCTTTCAGCTCTGGGCCCAGGTGCCGGTGGAATAATGATAAAGACGAATACGCAAATACAACAATTTGGTTTATTGATCGAGGGCAAGGTGGCCCCAGCTTCGTCAGGAAAATACTTTGACGCCGTTAATCCATCGAACGGGGAAGTGTTCGCCCGCCTTGCCGATGCCGATAGCATAGAGATCGAGCGAGCTGTGAGCGCCGCTCGGCTGGCCTTTGACCATGGCCGATGGACCAGCATGTCGGTGGGTGAGCGCGGTCAGATTCTGTTAAAAATCGGGGAGCTTGTCCGGGCCAACGCCAAGGAATTGGCAGATCTTGAATGTGTCTCAACCGGCAAAACAATTAAGCACACGACGTTTATTGATGTGCCAACCTGCGCGGAAAGCTTTGAATATTTCGGCAATGTTCCCGGCCATATCAGCTGCGAGGTCATCAAACACGCGGCTCCAGTTTTCAGTCTTATTGAGCGCGAACCTGTCGGAGTGGTGGGCGCCATTGTTCCTTGGAACTATCCGTTGATCATGACTGCCTGGAAAGTGGCCCCGGCTTTATTAGCTGGAAATACCGTGGTGCTTAAAGTTTCTCATTTAGGAAGTGCCGCTATCATGGCTCTGGCCAAACTTATGAACACCGTCGGTTTTCCCAAAGGTGTGCTTAACGTGGTTTGTTCATCTAAGCGTGAGATGGGAAAAGTTTTGGTGGCAAACTCGCAAGTGGACATGATTTCATTTACCGGCAGCAGCAACAGCGGTGAAGACGTGATGAGTACCGCCGCCAAGGGCATCAAGAAATTGACGCTTGAGCTTGGCGGCAAGTCGCCGAATATTGTGTTTGCCGACTGTGATATGGAAGCGGCCCTGGGAGGCACCTTATCGTCGATATTTATGAATCAGGGGCAGATGTGCACCGCGGGATCGCGGCTGCTGCTTGAGGATGACATTTACCAGGAATTTCTGCACAAGTTAATTGCCAAAGCCAAAGCCCTAAAAATCGGCCCAGCGGACAATTTTGAAACGGAATTTGGGCCACTTATCAGTGTCAAGCACCGCGACCAGATCTTAACTGCGATCGAAATGGCCTTGGCCGAGGGGGCAAAAATTGCTGCTGGCGGAAAAATTCCGGACGGAATCAACCCCAAAGGTGCCTATATCGAGCCGACCATTTTGACCAATGTGCGCAATAACATGCGCGTGGCCCAGGAAGAAATTTTTGGCCCGGTCCTGTGCGTGATTCCTTTTTCATCGGTGGAAGAAGCAGTGCACATGGCTAATGATTGCAAGTATGGATTGGCTGCCATGGTCTGGACCAAGGATTTGACCAAGGCTAATATGGTGGCCAAGCGTCTGCGCTGCGGGACCGTTTGGATCAATACCTACGGAGTATTTTTAAACGAGGCCCCATTCGGAGGATATAAGCAAAGCGGCTTTGGCCGCGAGTTGGGCAAAGAGGGTTTGTTTGAATACACGCAGGTCAAACATATTGCCACTGATCAAACACCCGGCGGCAAGTCACTGGTGACCAGTTGGTATTAATTGGGGACAGCCCCCTATTTCTTCAATAGGGTTCTGTTCTTTATAAAAATAGGGAGTTGTCCCTACTTTCGAAAGGACTGAAGATGAAACTCTTATTCTTAACACCGCCGCTGAAAGCCTGGGACTCGCATGGATTTCACCGGGCCGCTAATCAAATGCACGCCCAGGTTGCCGCCTATGTGCGGGCAAAGGGCATAGCCACCGTGGATGCCTTGGACTGCCGGGCCCTGGACATGGATTGGGACGCGATGCTCGCCAGCATGGAAAAAACCAAGCCGGAAATGGTTTTCCTAGGTGATCAGCTCTTCTCTACCTGCGGCGCCGCCGTCATTTGGTATTTCAATGAGGCCATGCGCTTGATCAAACAGAAATTCCCGTCGATCATCACCGTTGCGTCCGGCTTATGGTATTCGGCGGACTACGAACGGCAAATGCGCTTAAACCCTTGGATTGACTATATCTTAATTGGCGAAGGGGAACTTACCTTAGAAGACCTGCTGAACAACTTAAAAACTAAAACCAAAGACATGCGCGACATTCCCGGATTGGTTTCCCGCAAGGACAAAGCGACCGTGGTGGTCGGCCCGCATCGGGGTTTGATTCCGGATTTAAATCCATTGCCGATGCCGGCGTATGATTTATTCCCGATGGATAAATATGTCGGCCATACGTATTGGAAGCCCTTTGCAGAACTTATGACGTCCCGTGGCTGCCCGGGCAAATGCCATTTTTGTTATGAGTGGGCCTTGTACGACAGCCGTTCCGCCGCCAAAGATTTCACCTCCTGGCGCGGGCTCTCCGGCAAACGCATCGTCGATGAACTGGATGTATTGGAGAAAAATTACGGCATCACGACAGTTGTCATGCAAGACGATGCCTTTAACAGCGACACCAAAGCCATGATTGAATTTTGCGAAGAGAAGATCAAGCGCGGCAATAACATCGGCTGGGTTTGCCTGGGTCGGGCAGATCAGTGGATTTCGCAGCACAGCATCCTGCCCCTCATGCGCAAGGCAGGCTTGTTTATGGCGTTGACCGGCGTGGAAGTGGAATCCGATTCGCAGCTGGTTAAAACCGGTAAAGGCGTCACCATTGATCAAATCCGCAGAACCATCCAGATCCTGCGTGAACAGAACATCGGCACCGTCGGCACCGTGCTCATTGGCTTACGAGAAGACACCGAAGAAAAAATCAAAGAACGCCTGCGCATTGCCGACGAAATCGATCCTGATGTGTTTGCTTTGGATTATTTGACTCCGGTACCTAATTCTCCAGACTGGCGTTACGGCATTCAAAAAGGCTGGTTTGATCCCGAAACTATTAATTTAAAGGAGTGGGATTTTCAGCACCCGGTCATCCCGACGGATTTTTTAAGCATCGAAGACGTCGGCCGTCTGGGCGCCTGGTGCATGCGCGAGTATTATTCCAAACCAGAGCGCATCCACCGGATCATGGAAAGTGACTACGACATTCGGGTCAAACTTTGTGTGAAAGACTTCATGAACAACATTTCCAAGTGGGAAGCGAATTCCCGCGTGCAGGCAGCGAGGTAATATGGTCACCATTGTCACCTCGATGAAATGGGAACCCGGGGCCATGGCGAAATATCATAAAATGATTAGCTTGATCCCGGTCTTTCACCGCCGCCTAGCCAAAGAAGTGGTAAACAAAAAGGCGGAAGAGAATGCCCAAAGCCGCGGCGCCTTGCAAGTCGAGGAAGAGGACATTGTTGCCGCGTTTACCAGCGAAGTGCCCAAGGCCTTTTATTCCCTAATGATTCGGATTATGGATGAGGTGGGTTTTAATTATGAGAAATACCGGAGTTAAGCGATGAGAATTGCGGTGATGGGAGCAGGTGCTATCGGCGGTGTGGTGGCGGCCTATCTTAAGAAGGCCAAAGAAGACGTGGTGCTGATTGTCCGTCAAGATCAGGCCGATGCCATCAATGCCAGCGGCCTGAGCATCAAAGGCGTCCGCGGGACGGAAGTGGTGCGTTTGCCGGCCATGGTCAAAATGGATCAACCCTATGATTTGGTCATTTTTGCCGTCAAGACGCAGGACCTGGAGGATTGCTATCAGGAGAACAATGAATGTTTGGATACTGGTCTCGTTTTGACGACGCAAAATGGGGTGCAGGCCGATAACATTCTTAGCAGTCATTTTGACCAGTCGCGGCAGCTCTCCAGCATCGTGATGTTCGGTGCCACGTATGTCAAACCAGGAGAGATCACTCTGAATTTTGAAGGTGATTGGTTAATCGGCCGTCCTTTTACCCCGGTCGACCCCACCACGCACAAAATCGCCGAAGTTTTAAACAAGGCGTTTAAGACCAAGGTGGAAATAAATATCACTGGTCAAAAATATTTGAAGCTTTTTATCAATTTCAATAACTGCATCCCGGCCTTAGTCGGCAAATCCATGCAGGAGACGTTTGCCGATATCGACATGTGCCGTTTGAGTGTTTTATTGCTTAAAGAGGGTCTGAGTATTATTGCAGAGGCCAAGATTGAGCTCGTATCCATGGAGAACTTTCCTAAGGAGCGCATCCTAGGAATGGCCGGAATGCCCGTCGATCAGGCTGCTGGAATTTTGCAAAAAACATTGACCGGCTTAAGCAAGGAGCCGCTGTACGGTTCGATTCTGCAGAGCATCCTACGGGGCAAGACTAGTGAAATTGATTTTATCAACGGGGAGACGGTGCAAATTGGCAGTCACCTTAAAATCCCATCGCCATTAAATAGCATGGTCGTTAGCATGGTTCATCAAGTAGAGCGCACCGGAAAATTTTACAGTTTTGAGGATGTCAAAGAGGCCTTTAAATTAACGGAGACGACCGTATGAGTTCGAAATTATCTTCCTGGATCCCGGAATATTGGAATGACACTCAAAAAGAAGTTTGGCAATGCGTGGAAACGCATTGGGACCATTTGATCAACAAGCGCGTGGATGAATTCATCAAATACATCCATGCGGATATGATCGGTTATGGCCATGAAAGTCCCATTCCCGTCGACCGCCCCTGGCTGGACAAATGGGTGGGGTTCTGGACCAAAAACACCAACATTGCCATTTGCGAACTGCGTCCCATCCAGATGAAACTGCATGGCGACATCGCCATTTTGCAGTATTTGATTTTTACCGTGGAGATCAATTCCGAAGGCGGCAAACGGGTCATCCGTCGCTACACCATGACCTGGAAAAAAGGCAAAGAGCGCTGGCAAGTCATTGGCAGTCACAATAATTTAATGGACGAGACCTTGAGGCATTAATATGAATAATAAGAAACGCAGAGTAGTCGTTACCGGCGTCGGCATCATTTCCCCCAATGGCATCGGCAATGATGCCTGTTTCTCCGCCATGATCAAAGGAGTTTCCGCGGTGCGACGGGTGACGGAGTTCGATGTCTCGATATTTAATACCAAAATCGCCGCCCAGGTGCATGATTTTGATCCCATTGCCTTAGGCTTAAGTTTTGAAGAAGCCATCCGCATGGACCGGTATGTGCAATTTGCCTGCGTGGCGGCGCGCATGGCCCTGGAAGATTCCCGCCTCAATTTGCGCAATGTAGACCTTGAGCGTATGGGTGTATCTTTGGCGAATGCCATTTGCGGCACCAAATATATGGAGGAAGAGTTTGCCCTAGTTACCGACAGCGGCAAAAATCCAATCAATCCTATGGTGGTTCGTCCTGACCTGTATGATGCCGCCATGTTTAATACGCCTTCAAGCGAAATCGCTGCCAAGTATGGCCTCAAAGGCGTTTGCAACACGATTTCCACCGGATGCACCGCTGGTACGGACTCGGTTGGATTCTCGTTTGAAGCAATCAGCGATGGGGATGTGGACATCATGATTACCGGTGCTTCCGAAGCTCCGGTCACGCCGATTACCTTCGGGGCTTTCGATACGGTCAATGTCCTGTCCGTGCACAATGAGGATCCGGCTAGGGCCAGTCGACCGTTTGATAATAAGAGGAATGGATTTGTGATTTCCGAAGGCGCCGGTCTACTGATTGTGGAAGAGTTAAACCACGCCTTAAAACGCGGCGCCCGTATTTATTGCGAGCTGACCGGCTTTGGCACCACCTGCAATGCCTACCACATGACCGATTTGCCCCCGGAAGGCGATGCCATGGCCGACAGTATTATCCTGGCGATGCAGGATGCGGGAATAAAGCCGGAATCCATCGACTACGTCAATGCCCATGGTTCGTCGACCAAGCAAAACGACGTGTTTGAAACCAGCGCTTACAAAATGGCCTTGGGCTCCTATGCTCATAAGCTGCCCATCTCATCGGTTAAATCGATGATCGGTCATCCTTTAGCCGGCGCCAATGGCATTGAATTGGCCCTAAGTTCATTGATCTTTGAGCGCAACATATTGCCGCCGACGATCAATCAGGAGGAGAAAGATCCACAATGCGATTTGAACTATATTCCCAATGAGGCCATTCAAAAGAAGGTGGATTGTATATTAAAAACGTCGAGCGGATTTTCGGGGATTCATTCGGCGATGGTTTTGAAGAGATTCTCGGGCTAATCTAAGAGAAAGGGTACATGTGAATAAAAACAATTACTTCTTTGATATTCAAAGTATTCTTATTGCCGCATTAATTGTTTTTTGTATTCCCTTAGTCCATGATTCGTATGATCTAAAGGAAAAACCATGGGTTTCCTTTTTAGCTTCTCAGTTTTTAATATATGTTTTTGGCGTCATTATCTACAAAATTAAGGCAAAAAGATAAATATGGAAAAAATAGCTATCACTGGTTTAGGCGTCATTTCTCCGTCGGGGATTGACAAACGGGTCTTCTGGTCCAACGTCAAGGCGGGACGCAGCGCGGTTGAAAAAATCGAACGCTTTGATGCGTCGTTATATCCTTCCCGCATTGCCGGCCATGTCAAGGAACTCGAGGCCTACAGCAATGTCTCTTCGCGTCTGCTTAAAAAGATCGATCTTTTTTCACATATGGCGCTGGTTGCCTCAGAAATGTGTCTGGAAGATGCCAAGATCAACCTGGCCGAAGAAAATTTAAAAAGGGTAGGGATTTTTATGGGCAATGCCCTGGGGGGATGGCTTTACGCCGAAACCGAACTGCGCGATATGTACATTGAAGGCCGCGAGGGCGTAAGCCCCTTTATGGCCTCGGCGTGGTTTCCCGCTGCGCCGCAAGGGCAGATTTCAATTAATTACGGCATCAAGGGTTTTAGTAAAACCATTGTGGCCGACCGCGCCAGCTCTCTCATGGCCATTGGTTATGCCGCCCGCACCATCATCCGCGACAAATGTGATTTTATTCTGGCTGGCGGTATGGAAGCACCAGTTACTCCTTACGCGCTTTTGTGCTGCAACACCTCCGGTGTGCTGACTAAGAATAATGACAATCCCCATCACGCATATCGTCCATTTGATAAAAATCGGGATGGCTTGGCCATTGCCGAAGGCGCCGGGGTGTTGACACTGGAGCCCCAAGCGAGGGTGATCAAACGCAAAGCCCATGTTTATGCTAACATCATCGGCTATGCCTCAACCACCGATGGGGTCAACCGCATTGAGCCTGCGAGCGATGCGAAACAACTGGCCAGGGCGATTCGTTTGGCCTTGGAAGATGCCGGGCTGCAACCCAAGGACATCGACTACATTTGCGCCGATGGGGCAGGCACTGTCGCCGGGGACATCACCGAGACCAAGGCTATCAAGCAAGTCTTTACCAGTCATGTCAAAAATATTCCGGTCACCGCACCGAAATCGATTTACGGCAATATGCTCGGCGCCTCCGGAGTATTGGATGTCATTACAACGGTTCTGGCTATGGAACATTCTTTCATTCCGCCGACGATCAATCTAGACACGCCAGACCCGGAATGCGATTTAGATTATTGCGCCAATAAAGGCAAATCAAAAGATATTAAAAACGCCATGATCATCAACCGCGGCCGCGGCGGCATCAATTGCGTTATGGTGCTGCAAAAACCATAATATGTCCAAATGGAAAAAGCGGGCTTTTAAGCTACAAGGATTTTCCAGGCATCTATACTCGCTGTTGCTTCTTCGCTATACGCCGCTCGGCGAGAAGGCGTTAAGAAAATATTTTTCGGAACAACCGGTCGAACGCTTGAATGTCGGCTGTGGTTTAGGTTTGCTTAACGGCTGGTGCAATGTCCTGTATGAACGCAACCAAGAATATGGCCGTCCCAAAGTCATCGACGGCGCGCTGTTTCTAAATTACAATTTGCTCAAACCTTGGCCATGGCCGCCGGGCAGTGTTTCTTATATTGCGGGAGCGCATTTTATCGAGCATTTGGATTTAAATCTTGCGATTGAATTTTCCCGGGAGGCATTTAAGGTATTAAAATCCGGCGGCGTAATTCGCCTTAGCTGCCCGGATTTAGAAATCTACGCGCGCAATTTCATTTCCAGTAACGCTGGTTTTTTCGAGCAGGAGGAAATAAGAAAGGCCTGCACGTTCCAGAATGCCCAAACCTGCAGCCAGATTTTTGCCGCCAAGGCGTACGACAGCGGTGGGGTCCACAAGTGGTTCCATGATTTTTCTTCGCTAAAGAATGTTTTGGAGCGGGTGGGATTCATAAATGTGCGGAAGTTAAAACGTCTCGAAGGTAAAACGCCGGACCTGGAACAATTGGAAATACCCCAACGAGAATCAGAAACCTTATATGTGGAAGCCGTAAAACCATAATCGGAGGGAGCAATGGACACCCAAATAGCCATCGAAGATAAAGTGAAGAACATCCTAAGAAAAGTTTTGGATATTAAAGAAAATGAAATCATCCCTGGCGCCAAATTGGATGAATCCTTAGGTATAGACTCGACGGAAATGGTGGAGATTTCAGTGGCCATTAAGAAAGAGTTCGGAGTACAACTGAAGGACAATGAATTAAAGAAAACTCAGTCGTTCAACGAAATCGTGGCCATATTGAAATCCAAATGAAAATTATAGACCTCAGTCTCCCCATAGACGATACCCTCGTCGAAACGCATGACGCCAAGATCGAGCGCATCACGCACGCGCAAGGGGTGGAGCATTTCAATTGGGTGGTGATGTCCAAACAGCCCAATGGTCAGGCCCGTTTTGACAAAGGTGAGCGCGTTGCCACGGCGGATGAAATTCCCGATGGCGAGATGCTTTCGCTGGAGATTGTCAACTCTTCCGTGCACATGGGTTCGCATGTGGACGCGCCGTTTCACTACGGATCGACCTGTGAAGGTAAGCCGGCCAAACAAATTATGGATGTGCCACTCGATTGGTGCTACGGTCAAGGTGTGCGACTAGATTTTACCCATTTAGAATTTCCGGTCGCCATTAGCAAAAAAGATGTGATCGATGCCCTGGATAAAATCAAATACAAACTTAAGCCCTTAGACATTGTTCTCATTTGGACCGGGGGAGATGAGTTGTTAGGGACTGATGAGTATGTTAACAAATATGTCGGAATGACGACCGAGGCGGTGGAGTATTTACTCGACCAAGGCATCAAAATGATGGGCATTGATACCATCGGCCTGGACCGCCCATGTTCTTTAATGTTTAAGGAATTTTTAAGCACCAAAGATAAAAGTAAAATTTGGCCATGCCATTTTTTAGGCCGCCGTCGGGAATATTGCCATATGGAACGCTTGGGTAATTTAGGGGCAATCCCTAAGCCCTTTGGATTCACAGTGTCTTGTTTACCAGTTAAAGTAAGGAATGCAGGAGCAGGTTGGTCCAGGGTGGTAGCAATACTATAAAAAGAGAGGCCGCGAGATTCTCGCGGCCCGGTAGCATAATGGATAAAAGTTTCTCTCCGACTAAGGTAGATTGTTAGAAGTGTACCTAATTTAACGAGATTGTGCAAGAATAAAGTGGCCTTAAAAATGGCTCTGACTCCACTTTTAAGGCCTTTGGTATGACAGCACCAGAAAACAAACAGTCATTTTGGACCACTCTACCCGGTATATTGACCGGCGTGGCCAGTTTAATTACCGCCATTGTTGGTTTGTTGAGCTTGTTCAGCCATAACTTAAACCGCAACAAAGAGTCGCAGCCTGTGGCGCGTGAGGCCTATGCTGTGCCGGCACCTCACCGGGTCCAAGGATGCGAGCAATATCTAGGAAACTGGTCCTGGTTTATCGGCGGAGTGGTCACCATGGCGCCGGACGGCAACGCGATCTGGCGGAGGAATCGGACCGATCCTTTTCCGACAGCCATTGGCAGCTGGAGCTGTGTAGATTCAAAGGACAATAAAATCGCCATATCGTGGCCAACGGGATACGTCGATACGTTAAGGTTGTCCACGGATGGCCAATCCGTTTTCGGTTCAAGCACCAATGGAGTGAAGGTGAGCGGAACAAGATTAGAGTAATATGTTTAATGGAAAAATAAGTTTATGGGTTGTAAGAATTTTAGGAGGCATGTACATATTTTGTTCGTTGGATTCTTTAATTCGCGGACGTGGCGATTTCCTAATTTTTTTCCAACAGAGTCCCCATGGCGTAAAGAATTTTAGTACATTGTTTAATTTTCTTCCTTTAATCTTAGGAATCGGTTTAGTGCTAGGTAAAGATTGGGCAAGGAAAGGAAGTATTTGCTTTCATCTTGTCATTGGCTGTATGTGGATATGCTTTTTATTTGCCTGGGTTTTTAATGATGCGCATCCTTGGAACATTTTGAAATGTTTTATGTTCGTAATGCATTTAGGCGTCGCAGAAGCTTTGGTCGCTGGTGTGCCAATATATTTTTTAACCAGACCTGTTGTCAGGGCTTATTTTAAACAAACAAGACAATGAGGAGGAATTAATGGGACACACGGTCAACTCCATCATCATCAACGCACCCTACGAATCAGTCTTCGACATCTCCAACAAAATCGAGCGCTGGACCGAACTTTTCGGCGACGAATATGCCAAGGCCGATGTGCTCGAGCGCAAAGCCAATGAAATTACTTTTCGTCTGACCGACGAGGAAGGCAAATCCTGGGTCTCCAAACGCTGGTTGTATAAAGACCTCAAATTTGCCTACGCCCAACGTTGGGAACCATTGTTTCCGTTCAAATACATGAAAATCGTTTGGTTTTACACGGAGACCCCGGAAGGGATCAAAATGACTTGGATCCAGGATTTCGAAATGGACCCCAAGTTCACCAAATTTTCTCCCGAGCAAATTGAAGGATTCATCAACAAGCATTCCCAGGACAATATGAAAATTTTTAAGAAAGTCATTGAAGACGAGGCCCTCGTTAAGAAAGGATAAAGTTCATGGCGCATGTGTCTGTGGATTTAAAAGGAAAAACGGCGATTGTGACCGGCGCCAGCCGCGGCATTGGCAAGGCCATTGCCACCCGCTTGGCCGAGCACGGCGCGCACTTGGTACTCGCCGCGCGCACCCAAGGCCCGCTGGATGAGACCGTCAAGCAACTCAAAGACAAATACGGCATCGAAGCCATCGGCATCTCCTGCGACGTTGCCAAACTTCAAGATCTCAAAAACCTGGTCGAGAAAGCCAAGTCCAGGTTCGCCCAAATTGATATCCTCGTCAATGTTGCCGGTGTTTCCAGCCAGCATCCATTTCACGAGCAGCCCATTGAAGATTTTGAAATGCTGGCCCACGTCAATTATTTAGGGTATGTGCGCTTGATCCGTTTGATCATCCCGGACATGGTCACCCGCAAAAGCGGCCAGATCATCAACGTGGTTTCCGGTTCTACACTCGTCGATCCCATTCCCCGCGGTTTTCTGGCCTACAGCTCACTTAAGATGGGCTTGCGGGCTTTTTTAAAAGGTCTCTTTTGGGAAATGCGCGAATATAATATCAAAGTGACTTCACTTTTACCCGGTGTGGTGGCTTCCGATTTGACGGACCATTTGAAAGACGTCGCCAAAGAACAACGCGACCGCTTGATGGATCCGATAGCAGTTGCCGACATGGTGTCTTTTGCCTTGTCAGTTCCCGCCAATGCCTGTCCCTTGGAGTTGGCGGTCATTAATCAATTGACGACCTGGACCAAGCCGATCATTGATTACAAACAGACCCAGGCCAGGTAAGGGGGTTGGTGTGGACAAAACTATTTCGACCTTTTCAAAAAACAAATTCCAGGAAGTGCGCGTCGGTGTGCGCGAGTTCAAAGGCAATGATTTAGTGGACATCCGCATTTGGACCCAGACCCAGGGTTCCTCGGATATGGTGGCCACGGCAAAGGGCGTTGCCATCAACGTGACCTTATTGCCACAGTTAATTAAATCCATCCAGGAAGTTGAAAAAGTTCTCAAAGAGAACCGGATGCTGTAATGGCAACAGTTGATGCCCACAGCCACTTCATGCCCCCCGAAGTGGCCCAAAACACCGCTTTTTTCAAACAATTTTGGTCAGACTCCGACCGCCAGCTCAAGCTCATGGATGAGAACCAAGTGGATCAGGCAGTGCTGGTTTATCCCACCAGCGACGCCCACCTGAACATGGGCGGGTGGAGCAACCTTTGCACAATCTACAACCAAGGCATTGCGGGGCTGGTCAAAAAACACCCTAAGCGGTTCATCGGAGGGGGAATCCTACCCGTCGACAACCCTGCACGCATAAAGGAAGAACTCAAACGGATCGAGGGCCTTGGCCTTAAGGTTATTTCCTTGGCGTCAAGCTACGACCGCACGTACCTCGACGATGAGCGGTTTTTTGAAGTGTATGAATTTGCCCAACAACATAAGATGCCCATCCATGTCCATCCCCAGATCTTAAATCCCATCGGCGAGGAACGCCTAAAAGACCCTTTGCTCTCTCCGGTGCTGGAATATGTGCTTGACGTCTCGGCCTGCATAGGTATAATGATGATGCAAGGCGTTTTTCTGAAGTTTCCCGCCGTGGATTTTATTTTTGCCCATTACGGCGGGGTCCTGCCGATCGTCCGCGAACGTTTCGACACCACGTATGCGATGTTGCGCAGACGCAATTTTGTTAAAGATTTAACCAAGCCACCGGGCGAATATTTTAAAAATTTGTTTTTTGATATGAGCGGCAGCCGATCCGCCGCTTCTTTAGCAGGTGCACTGGAGATGACGGATGCTTCCCATATTTTATGGGGCAGCGATTACCCCGCCAATCAGGATTTTTCTGCATCGTTGAGCGTTATTAGTGCCAGTATTTTCTCGTCGATGGAACGCCAAAATATTTGCGGCGCTAATGTTTTACGCCTTTTAGAAAAATAGTCCTAAAATCTTCTTGACTTTGAATTTTTATCTGTTAAATTTATTGAACCTTTATTAGGTTGTTCTTTGACAATTGTTGTCCAAATTATTTTTTACAAGCCAAGTTTACAAAAGCCAAGTTATTTTCGGAGAGTTTGATCCTGGCTCAGAGTGAACGCTGGCGGCGTGGATTAGGCATGCAAGTCGAGCGATCTCGCAAGAGATAGCGGCAAACGGGTGAGGAACACGTAAGTAATCTTCCCTTGATCCAGACACAGCCCTATGAAAATAGGGGTAATATCCGATAACATCACGAGGTTGCATAACCATGTGATTAAAGACGGGGACCGCAAGGCCCGTCGATCAGGGATGAGCTTGCGTAGCATCAGCTAGTTGGTAGGGTAACGGCCTACCAAGGCTATGACGCTTAGCTGGTCTGAGAGGATGGTCAGCCACACTGGGACTGAGACACTGCCCAGACTCCTACGGGAGGCTGCAGTCGAGAATCTTTAGCAATGGGCGAAAGCCTGACTATGCGACGCCGCGTGAGGGATGAAGGTCTTCGGATCGTAAACCTCTTTTGGCAGGGAAGAAAACTATCCACTGAACAGGTGGATAACTGACGGTACCTGCAGAATAAGCCACGGCTAACTCCGTGCCAGCAGCCGCGGTAATACGGAGGTGGCAAGCGTTACTCGGAATTATTGGGTGTAAAGGGCAAGTAGGCGGTCTAATAAGTGGGTGGTGAAATACTCCGGCTCAACCGGAGAACTGCCTTCCAAACTGTTAGACTTGAGTGTGACAGAGGAAAATGGAATTCTCGGTGTAAGGGTGAAATCTGTAGATATCGAGAAGAACACCAGCGGCGAAGGCGATTTTCTGGGTCACTACTGACGCTAAATTGCGAAAGCTAGGGGAGCAAACAGAATTAGATACTCTGGTAGTCCTAGCCGTAAACGATGAGCACTAGGTGTCAGCTCCATTAGGAGTTGGTGCCGCAGCTAACGCATTAAGTGCTCCACCTGGGGACTACGGTCGCAAGGCTAAAACTCAAAGGAATTGACGGGGGCCCGCACAAGCGGTGGAACATGTGGTTTAATTCGAAGCTACGCGAAAAACCTCACCAGGGCTTGACATACAGGAAGTAGTGAAGTGAAAGCGGAACGACCCGTTAAGTCGGGAGCCTGTACAGGTGCTGCATGGCTGTCGTCAGCTCGTGTCGTGAGATGTTGGGTTAAGTCCCGCAACGAGCGCAACCATTGTCCTTTGTTGCCACTTTTATTCAGCTTGCTGAGTAGAAAGCACTCTAAGGAGACTGCCCGGGATAACCGGGAGGAAGGTGGAGATGACGTCAAGTCAGTACGGCCTTTATGCCCTGGGCGACACACGTGTTACAATGGATAATAACAGAGGGTTGCCAACCCGCGAGGGGGAGCTAATCTCAAAAACTTATCCCCAGTTCAGATTGGAGTCTGCAATTCGACTCCATGAAGCCGGAATCGCTAGTAATGGCAGATCAGCACGCTGCCGTGAATACGTTCCCGGGCCTTGTACACACCGCCCGTCAAGCGATGGGAGTGAGGAGTACCCGAAGTCCTATGTAGATAGGCCGAAGGTAAAACTCATGACTGGCGCTAAGTCGTAACAAGGTAGCCGTACGGGAACGTGCGGCTGGATCACCTCCTTTCTACGATCTATTTCTTAATTTTATGGAGCCCGCAGGGCGACATAAAATTTAGAAATGCATCGCCCCCGAAGCGAAGCGGAGGGGGTTCTATAATAGGGTAGGAAACCAGCAAGAAGTAAGTATCAAAGTCCTTCTTTGAGAGGATTAATAAGACACGATCTTCTCTCTAGAATGACTTGGCTTTTTTTTACATTTTTGGAAATTGGCCCCGCAAGGGAATGCACCACAGACTCTTGGACTAATAGTAATCTCTGGGCCCGTAGCTCAGTTGGTTAGAGCGCGTCCCTGATAAGGACGAGGTCAGTGGTTCGATTCCCCTCGGGCCCACCAAATATTTTGGAAACCGGCCCTGAGGTTTAATGAGGGGCCGCCCCAAATTTCTCTGGAAATATTTGAAATAGTAAATCTAAGGAAATTTGGGGCCGTAGCTCAGTTTGGGAGAGCACCTGCTTTGCAAGCAGGGGGTCAGGAGTTCAATCCTCCTCGGCTCCACCAGTTGCCTCTGCAACTGGTGCCGATTGTATTTGCAATAGAATGGCACCAGTTACCTCGGTATCTAATTTGGACAACAGTTGGAGCATATATTTTTTCTTGAATACGCGTGAGAGCGGATTTCAGGATTAGCTCTTTGACAATTATGGAATAAAGGGTAATACAATCAGCCAAAGTTGTAGTTTTCATACGATCAAGCTACAAAGGGTTTATCATGAATGACTGGGCAGACACAGGCGATGAAGGACGTGGAAAGCTGCGATAAGCCCCGGGGAGCCGCAATTGGCTTCGATCCGGGGATCTCCGAATGGGGCAACCCAACCAGGGTCATACCTGGTGATCGTTGACTGAATACATAGGTCATCGAGGCTATACCGGGCGAATTGAAACATCTAAGTAGCCCGAGGAAAAGAAACCGAATGGGATTCTCTTAGTAGCGGCGAGCGAACAGGGAACAGGCTAAACCGACGGGCTTGCTCGTCGGGGTTGCGGGACCTTAATGTGATATGCAATGGAATAGCAGAAGCGGTTGAAAAGCTGCGCCATAGAGTGTGAAAGTCACGTATGCGAAATTCCAAAGCAGTCTAGAGGCATCCCAAGTACTGCCGGGCACGGGAAATCTGGCAGGAATCTGGCCCGACCATGGGCTAAGCCTAAATACTCGGTCTGACCGAAAGTGAACAAGTACCGTGAGGGAAAGTTGAAAAGAACCCCGGGAGGGGAGTGAAATAGAACCTGAAATGATAAACCTACAAGCTGTCGGAGGCCTATGCATGCTTTCGGGCATGAATGGCTGACGGCGTACCTTTTGCATAATGGACCAACGAGTTATTATACGTTGCAAGCTTAAGTTCCTTCTGGAACGCAGGCGCAGGGAAACCGAGTCTGAATAGGGCGACCATAGTAGCGTATAATAGACCCGAAACCACGTGATCTACCCATGGCCAGGTTGAAATCTACCGAAAGGTAGATGGAGGACCGAACGCATTATCGTTGAAAAGATTCGCGATGAGCTGTGGGTCGGAGTGAAAGGCTAGTCAAACGTGGCAATTGCTGGTTCTCCCCGAAATAGTTCTAGGACTAGCTTCGGGACATTGATAAACGGGGGTAGAGTTACTGAATAGGCTAGGGACCTTACCGGGTTGCCAAACCTAACCAAACTCCTAATACCGTTTATTTTACCCCGGAAGTCAGAGCTAGAGGGCTAAGCTTCTAGCTCGAGAGGGAAACAGCCCAGACCATCGATTAAGGTCCCTAATATAGACTAAGTGGTAAAGGAAGTGAGATCACTTAGACAGCCAGGATGTTGGCTTAGAGGCAGCCATCATTTAAAGAGTGCGTAACAGCTCACTGGTCGAGTGATTTCGCGCCGAAAATGATCGGGGCTCAAGTCTATAACCGAAGTCATGGCTTTATCTATCTTCGGATAGATAAGGGGTAGGGGAGCGTAGTGCTAAGCGATGAAGGCATACTGAGAAGAATGCTGGAGTTGGCACTAGTGATACTGTTGGTATGAGTAGCGAAAACTACAGCGAGAAACTGTAGCACCGAAAATCTCAGGTTTCCTGGGGAAGGTTAATCCGCCCAGGGTTAGTCGATCCTAAGCAGAGGCCGAAAGGCGTACGCGATGGACATCAGGTTAATATTCCTGAACTGACTACAAGCGTTATTACCTTGATGTGACGCAGGAGGCTAAATGAGCACAGGGTTGGATGTCTGTGTCCAAGGCCGTAATTCCGATGGAGACATCGGAATGAGAACCGACGGGGAGCCCGATCGAAAGTGAGGGTGAAGTCATTGATGCCATGCTGCCGAGAAAAACCATCAAGGGAGTGTTGTGGTCACTCGTACCGGAAACCAACACAGGTAGATAAGCAGAATATGCTAAGGTGCTCGAGAGAATCCTCCTTAAGGAACTAGGCAAAATCACCCCGTAACTTCGGGAGAAGGGGTGCCTGATGGGTGTAGTGCTCCGCGCACGAAGCCTTGATGGCCACAGTAAAGAGGCCCGGGTGACTGTTTAGTAAAAACACATCACTCTGCTAAGTCGCAAGACAATGTATAGGGTGTGACACCTGCCCGGTGCTGGAAGGTTAAGGGGAGTGGTTAGCCGTAAGGCAAAGCTACGAACCGAAGCCCCAGTAAACGGCGGCCGTAACTATAACGGTAGAAATCAGCTATCTGATTTGGGCCGTTATTAAATCTGACTAAATGCTGGAACGTCTGAGTATCTCATATTACCGTAGCATTTTTTAAGCCACACTCAGTACGAAAAATGCGAAGGTGACAATATATGAGTGCAGAAAATCAGCAGGAAAGACTGCTAGTTACTGAAGAGTTTAAATGGTTTCTTGCAGGATTGATTGAGGGAGAAGGCAGTATATGCATCTCTTTCAAAAATTTACCGAATTCAAAATATGGTTATTACATTCAGGCAGAGTTCTTTTTGTATCAGCATAAAAATGCGAGAGAGCTTCTGGATAATGCAAAAACTTTTTTTGGATCAGGTAACATCAGTCCCAAGCCTGGAAATGAAGATGTGTTAGTTTATAAGATCACGTCGCGGCAAGTAATAAAAGAAAGGGTTGTTCCTTTTCTTGAGAAGTACATGCGATATGGATCAAAAATTAAACATCATAATTTTCAGGTGATGAAGGAAATCACTGAGGCGTTAGAGAATAACGCGCATAAAACTCTTCAGGGAAATTTGCGAATCGTGGATCTTGCATATTCAACAAATCATGCAGGTAAACAACGCAAACGTCCGAAACAAGAATTAATTAGCAGAATCCTCAGAGACTACACGTCAGACTCTGTTACAACAGAGAAGATATAGTCCGATCTTTATGGCGACATAAAGCTAACACAAATACCTAAGGTAGCGAAATTCCTTGTGGGGTAAGTTCCCACGCGCACGAATGGTGTAACAACTTGGGCGCTGTCTCAAGGAGGAACTCGGCGAAATTGTAGTGGCGGTGAAGATGCCGTCTACCCGCACCAAGACGAAAAGACCCCAGAACCTTTACTGCATTCTGATATTGGATTTGGATATTGATTGTGTAGGATAGCTAGGAGCCTGCGAAGCTGCGGCGTCAGCCGCGGTGGAGGCATCGGTGAAATACTAGCCTGTTGATGTCTAGATTCTAACCTTGTCCCTGTGAAACCAGGCAGGGAACAGTGTCAGATGGGCAGTTTGACTGGGGCGGTTCCCTTCTAAAGAATAACGAAGGGGTCCAAAGGTCTACTCAAGTCGGTCGGCAATCGACTGTAGAGTGCAAACGCATAAGTAGGCCTGACTGCGAGTCCGACAGGACGAGCAGGTACGAAAGTAGGGGTTAGTGATCCGGTGGTTGAATGTGGGATTGCCATCGCTCAACGAATAATAGGTACTCTGGGGATAACAGGCTGATCGCGCTCGAGAGTTCATATCGACAGCGCGGATTGGCACCTCGATGTCGGCTCATCCTATCCTGGGGCTGTATAAGGTCCCAAGGGTCCGGCTGTTCGC
>JAKFXC010000006.1 GCA_021731625.1 Candidatus Omnitrophota bacterium | reverse complement strand
ACCTTCAATACCCTTTAAAAATACCTTAAAGTCGCCTTGGATCTTCTTGAAAACCTTTTGGCTGACGCATAAAACCCGTTTAACTATCCGGCAGGCAGGGGGGTAACGATCAATGGTATCATTCCCATGCGTTGACGACGTAGAAGTGGCAAAAAAGGACAAAATGTGGTATATATTAGGGTAATTCGGATGCATACACTAATCGCCCCTAGGAGGTTGACCAATGAATTTTTTATGCCAAATCCGCACCAAGACCCTGTTTAGATATGTGTTGCTTTCTGTTTTATGCGCCTTTAATTTTACTTACCTTCCGATAAGTCCCGTTCAAGCCGGAACCGTTTTGAATTTGCCCGTTCCTGGAAAAATGGTAGATTTGAGCCCGGCCTATGTGCCGCTTTTAATCAAGGGACTCAAAATCCATCCGGATAATCCTCTGGCCTTGGATTTTATCGTCGACACCGGCAATTCCAATCTGAGTCTCGAAACCCGATCTAATCTCAGCAAGGAAACTGAGAAATTAGTCAAATATTTTTATGCCGCGCTGACCCTGCCTGAGAAAGACATGTGGGTCAACCTGTCTCCTTTTGAGAAAAATCGCATCATTGCCCAATCGACAGGTCAGACAGAATTAGGCAGAGACATGCTGGCGCAGGATTACCTCTTAAAGCAAGTCACGGCGTCTTTGGTTTACCCGGAAAAGGGCTTAGGCAAGGCATTTTGGGACAGGGTCTATCAACAGGCCGGAGAGCGCCTGGGCGGCAAGGTGCAGCTGCCGGTCAATACCTTTAATAAAGTATGGATCGTCGGAGACAAGGCCAGTGTTTATGAGCATCAGGACACGGTTTATGTGGTGGACACCCATTTGAAGGTCATGCTGGAGGAAGATTACGTAGCGCTCGATAAGAACAACAAAAGCGCTACGTCCCCGAAGGGGACTACTACCTCCAGCTCCGGCGTTTCCCAAGTGATGCGCGACATCATCCTGCCCGAGCTTGAACGAGAAATCAATCAGGGAAAAAACTTCGCCACGCTCCGCCAAATGTATAACGCGCTCGTACTCGCCAAATGGTATAAAGAGTCGGTCCAGAATGCGCTTTTAAATCAAGTTTATACAAATCAATCCAAAACTTCCGGCGTCGATGAACGCGACAAAACCCTCAATAATAAAATTTACCAGCAGTACTTGAAGGCCTATAAGAAGGGTGTGTTTAGCTTAATTAAGGAAGACGTCAGCAAGAATTCGCAAAAAGCGCTGCCCAGAAAATACTTTTCGGGCGGGCTTAGGTTGCTGGACGTGACCCTGACCAGGGAACGCGCCATGATCTCGCTGCCAAAGGCAATCGGGACGTTTTTGTTGGCCTTGAGTGTGGCAACCGTCCAAGGCCCTGCTCCAGCTGAGGCTGGCAGTGGCGAAATGATGGGCAGATACTACAGCTGGGTGAGGCAATTGCAACCCCCGACGACTCCTTATTCTAGACCGACGGTGCCGGTCAGACCTTTATCTGCTGCGGAACTTAATTCACAGGTAAACTTATTTAACAAATTTTATGGCAATAAAATCGATTTTATCGACGTCGATGGCATTTCAGATAAAATGCGGCCTGTGGAAGCCGGTTTTTATTTGAAGGAGGGCTACCTCCAAATTGGCCCGGACGGTAAAGTTTCCTTACGAGATTATTTAAGGGCTGGACAAGAAGGTCCTTTTGACAATGTCGCCGATGAAAGTCGCGAAATGCGATGGTTTCAAACGATCAAAGGGGAAGTTCCGCCCTTTGATACGAGACTTGAGTTTGAAAATTATCCTGGCTTTAGTTTACAGGTAGGCAGTCAGCAAGCTGCGGAGATGATGCGCACCGGCGACATGGTCCTTTTGGGAGGAAAGTTTTTTCTAACCATACCGCTTACCGATCTGTTGCAAAAAAAAGGTTTGGTCGTGGGTAAAAAAAGCTGGGGCAGTTTGCCGGCGAATAAAGAGACTGTTGCCCAGGAGTTAAGTTTGTTTAAGACAGCTTACCCCGAAGAGTACGGTATGTTCGAAGTGCAGGGCCTCAAACCAGGTTTTAAGGTGAGCAAATTGTTTGTCGAACGTGCGATCACCGAAGGTTGGTTTAAGTATGTGCAGGGAGAGCTCTCACTCCGCAAAGAAAGTGAGCTGCACGGTCTAGAACCTTTCACTAGGGTTGATCTTTATTCACGCGAAATTGATGCAGTTTATATCGAGCGTTTTGCGAGGTCTATTCCGATAGAAAATGTACCTGGACTGGTGCTGCCTTTTAGACTGGCCAGTCAATTGGTGCGCACAGGAGAGGTTTTCAAATATCCCACCACTGTGTTCGATAATAAGTATTATCTTTCCGGAAAATCTCCTCAAGAAGTTGCTGAACTAATAAAAAGCGGCAGCCAACAAGCCATGATTTCGACGGCGTGGCTTAATAAGACTTTTACCGGCATTACGCTGGCGACCTTTCTTCTCTTACAGGGGGGGGTGTCTGCAGCTCCAGCGGATGATGCGGAGGCTAGACGATATATATCCAGTTACTCCCTTGAAGATGCAGGAGGCGGGTGGAACAGTCCTGATATGATTAGACTTAGAGGAATGGGGGCCCGGGCCGTTCCCGAGATCATTAAGACTCTTACAAATCGTCGTGAAAATATTGAGAGACGAAAATGGATGGGACAAGCGCTGCTAACGGAGCCCAAGATGGCAACAAAAGAAACCGCGCCGCTCATTTTGGGAGCAATCGATGACTTTGGGGCGCAAGCGCAAACTGGACCAGAAGTATGGGTCAATGGCTATCTTAGAGGATTTTTATCGGAGTTTATGCAACGGGTAGGTGCTGTTACGCCCCAATCGGCAGCGCCATCGTCAAGTCCGTCGCTGACATTTGAGGTTCCGCCTCCAGCTCCAAAACCAGCGCCTAAGCAAGCCCAGCCACCGCTGTCATTTGAAATCCAGCAGCCAGGGGCGCAACAATCCACAGGAAGGGAAATTTCTTTAGCCGGAGCGCGAGAATATCATAGTCCGGAGTATAGGGCCCGGTCCGCATATAAAGATCTTCCAACCCAGGTTAAAGTTGTCGATGGGCAAACCGTTCGCTTAAATTTTAATTATCAAGCGTCGGCACCCGGAAACGTTGTTGTGCAATTCGTATTTGTAGGCGATGATGAGAATAGGCCGGTATCCTATTCAAATCCATTAAGAGCTAGCCCTGGTGATAATTCCCGGGATGTTACTGTTAGGAATTCGAGAGGAAGAATGCTTAGGAGGGTCGTGATTCAAACCGGCGAAAACACGCATGTTGGAACTTTGCCGGGCGGCAACTATAACGCCGTGGCGACCCTCAATTCTCTGGAAATTGATAACGCCATGAACATTGAAAATCAAGAAGTCCAGGGTGGTATCGACTTTGATGCATCGAACATTCAAATGCGAAAAGACGGACCAGGCGTGGCGATTAAGTTCGATCCGGCAATGCTCCAGCAGTTTGAAGGCGGAAATTTTCAAGGCCTGTTGCCACAGGTTACCGGTTTTAGGCAGATTAACAATATCCTTCCTATGTTAGGCTTGCCTGTGGGAAGACAAGATGAGAAAGAAAAGCTGGCGCAAATTTAATAAATGGCACTCAAGGAGACAGAGGGTATGTTAAGAAGGTCCATAGTGCTTTTAGTTATGGTATCCTTTGTTGTCTCATTACTGCCTGCACGTTCATATGCGCAGTTGGCACCTTTGCCTGCGCCGGGGCAAATGCTGCACATTTCTAAACCTTACATGCCTGTTTCCTTAAAAGGTCTGAGGCTGCGTTCTCAGGAGCCTTTTAAATTTGATTTCCTCATCGATTCCGGCGACACCGGTTTAAAAGGGGACGCGCTCAAAGATCAGTCCATGAAACTGATCAAATATTTTCTGGCCGCTTTGACTGTTCCCGAAGACGAGATGTGGGTTAACCTTTCTCCCTACGAGAAGGACCGTATTATTCCCCAAGCCTTGGGCGAAACCGAGATGGGACGAGATCTGCTTGCACAGGATTATATTCTTAAACAGCTAAGCGCTTCGTTAACTTTTCCTGAAAAGGAAATGGGCAAGAAGTTTTGGGATCAAGTGTATGCGCAGGCCCAGAGCCAATTCGGCACTTCGAATATTCCACTTAATACCTTTAATAAAGTCTGGATTGTGCCTCAAAAGGCCAGTATTTATGAGCACAGTGAAGGCGCATTTTTGATCGATTCAAGATTGAAAGTGATGCTGGAAGAGGATTATTTGGCGCTGGATAAAAACCAGAAAAGGACGTCTTCGCCTCAGCATTCCGTTGCGTCTCAAATTGTACGTGAAATCATTCTTCCGGCCTTGGAAAAAGAAATCAATGAGGGTGAGCATTTTGCCAATTTGCGGCAGATCTATCAAGGCATGATTTTAGCCACCTGGTATAAAATCCGCATGAAAGACGGCATTATAGGAAAACTGTATGTCGATCAACACAAAACCAGCGGCATTGCCTTAAATGATAAAGAGGCCAATGAACGCATTTATCGGCAATATTTGGAAGCTTTTAAAAAGGGGGTTTACAACTATATTAAGGATGATTACAGTACACCCAATCAGCATATAACTCCCCGCAAGTACACATCCGGAGGATTTTTTGGGAAAGGATTAGGCAAGCTGATTGTAGCGGGTTTTCTCACTATGCCACTGGCGTTTGGTTCCATCAGTAATGCCAGATCTGGAGAGATGTTCCAGGTCTCTTGGTCAGCGGCTTCAGAGGCGCCGGCTGCCCTGTCGCAAGATAATGCGATGCGCAGTAAAACAGTGGCGGCTGCCGTTATGTCAGGCACATTGGCTTTTACCGGGATATTTTCTTTCAATAAGGTCGCGTCGCAAGAAATCGAACTTGCCCAGAAGAACACGCCATCGACTTCCAAAATTGACCCCAGGCGACTGGCGTCCGTCGAGCGTATGAAAGTTTGGCTGGATGATAATGTTTATAAAAGCGATGAATTAGGCCAAGGCATGCCGCGCATTTACAGACTTCCGACGGACCCGAAGGCACAGATGGAGTTGTGGAAATCAATCCGGGGCAAAACGGCATTACAAGGCGTCATTGAAAGAGTCATTATCAATAGAGGCGTATCCACCTATGATGCTTCTTTATGGCAGTATTTTCAGGCTATTATGGGCAATCCGAAAGCGGCCGAGGTTGTGACAGACATTTATATTTCAGGACAGTATGGTCGATTAGATACCATTCGGGCTTCTGACCCTCGGCATTTTAACTACCAAGGCAAGACAATGCCTAGTAAACAACAAGGGTCCTTTTTTAGGATTATTGCACCCGAGTGGGAGCAAAAAGATCCACTTACTGGAGCTGATCATTTTCCCGGATATCCCGGTCCAGATTATGATAGGAATTTAATTGTTTGGGCGGATTGGCAGCCGATTACGGGAGAAAATGCTTGGCAAATCTTAGTACAGGTGCAGTTGGCGCATCTCAAATTTAACGGCAATAAAGCCAGAATTCTAGCCAGCAAAGAGTTTAAGTTGGCCGAAAGTATCTTCCAGGCCTTAGATCTGATAACATCCCCCATTGGAGCTGTCTATTATGCGCCTAGCGGAACGTTTGGCGATGGTTTTGCGCCGGATAAAAATATATCGACGGAGAATAATTTATCCTTGTATGCCGCCTTAAGGGCCATGTATGAAGTGTCCGGAGATAAAAAGTACCTTAATAAAATGAAAGGCATTGAAAATTATTTGCGGAATCATGCTTGGGATAAAGCCAATAACATCTTTTTACAAGGCGGCCAATACGAAGGTGGAAGATTTATTGCTAGTAAAACTTTTGCGTCGGACGTTAATGCTTGGTCGGTCAGTATCATGACTCCCGGAACAATCGACGAATGGTTTGGCAAGGGTACGGCCCTCAAAATTTGGCAAGAAACTAAAAGACGCGCGGGATATTTGCAAGGCAACAAATTTCAAGGTATTGGATATACCGACGGTCACAATATCATAAGTCAGGAATGGACAGGATTCTCCCTCCAAACAGTGATGATTTTGGCGCAGCATTATCCCAGTTATGCCACAGAGGCGGAGCAAGATGCCATTGGAATGCTTGAGGGGATCGAAGGGCAAAGCGTAGTTTATACCTACGATGGCCGCGTTATATTTAAAGGGTACAAATATACCAATGAGCGGTATTTTATTCCTTTTGGATGGTGGGGTAACCCTATCGAAAATACGGCTTCTACCGTATGGCCAGCTTTGGTATTACTAGGTAATGATGTGTTTGTTTTAGGAGGAAAAAATTCGTGGGCATTCTCACCTGTGCATCTAAAGCTGTTGGAGAGGCAACGCCAATTGGACAATGCCAGAACCCCGGTGAAATTAGCACTTCCCAGCGGGACTCAGCGGAGTGGTCAAGTGCCTTCGCCGTCGAGCCAGCGGGAAGCGACCGCTCCTTCAGCCCCTGAGACGTCAACCTCGGGGTCAAGACAGAATGTTCGTTTGGGAACCTACGATAAAGGAGACATTCATTCTCGGTTTGTTGATTTTCGGCCGGCAAAGGGTGCGTTTGGAAAACAGACCCAGTGGAATGTCCGATTCACGTGGAATGGTCCGGCCGGTCAAATTTTCTTAAGACTGCTGCCTGAAGGCGCTTCCTATGGTGATCAGGGCGGGGCTCAATTGATTGATGTTGCTCCCGGAGAAAAAGAGCTTTCATTTACGTCAAATTATCCTGTCCAACAATTATCATTTCATTTTGGATTAGCCTGGGATCAACGCTTGGTCAATGGCGAGATCACTAATTTTAGCTACACGGCAAGTGAATCTTCGCCATCTCCCGCTTCCCGTTTACCGGCGGTCCCTTCAGTGGCGCCAGCGCCGGCCAAACCAGAACTACCACAGAGATCGCCCCAGAAAGCCGCCTCAGCAGGGCAGGGTGAATCGGTTCGTTTGGAATCTTGGGGTGAGGGAGATATGCGATCCAACTACAAGGATTTCAGCCCAGCCCGAGGGACCTTTGGACGAACTGCCAAGTGGACCATCCGATTCAATTGGTCTGGCCCTGCAGGTGACATTTTTGTTAGGGCGCTTCCTGAAGGCGAGTCACATGGCTCGGAACGGTTTGCTAGGTCAATTCGGGTTACACCTGAGAAAGAAAATGTTGTGGAAATCGAGACTAATTATCCGGTGACGCAACTGTCTTTTCATACTGGTTTGGCTTGGGGAAGGAGAATGGCACGAGGTCAGGTGATGAATGTGCGCATTTCCATTGCTGACAGGGCGGCAATAGCACCCGGTGGTATCGACTTAAACAAGAAAAATATTGATTTGAAAATTGAGAAAAACGCGACCTTCGACAAAGCTATGTTCATTCAAATGCGGAATTTGGATCACATCAGAATCGATACCTTATACCCCGTCATTGACACCATAGCTCCGGCTCCGAATTTCCTTGAATTGATTGGCCTTAATCAGAAGATAGATTCTTCACCAACCGTTAAATTGTCTAAGGTTTAGTAAATGGGTTGGTGCCTAAAATTATTACCATGCCCCCCATAGCTAATATTCTTCCCGTTTTGGGATTAGCCCCGACCAGAAACCCTATTAAACGCCGATGTATCTATGAAAATGTTGAGGTTGTGTATGAGTCCCCAAAATAGAGATTTAGGATATTCTTCCTTTAATTGATCAGCTAAAAGTAATTAAATAGAAATCCAAAAGCATAAATTATCAAGGTCCCTCGGGTGATTTCCCTTCTTTACAGCCATACACAGATTTGATATAGTAATTCCCTTTATAAACAATGAGGAGGATCTCATGCCGCAAGTGACTGCCGACATTGATGCTTTGGTCAAACAGTTAGTCCTGACCGACGATATTAAGGAAAAAGAAAAGCTGGCCCGCCAGATCCATGCGGAGGCCAAGACCAAAGGCATTTTTTTGGCTTCTATTCACGATGCGTATATCGCCCGCGGGAAAGGCCAGGGCAAGAATTTCACCACCCCTGCCATGAATTTGCGCTGTTTGACCTACTATTTGGCTAAGGCCGTATTCCGCGTGGCCAAAAAGAACAATGCCGGGGCCTTTATTTTTGAAATTGCTAAGTCAGAAATGGGCTACACCAGCCAGCCGCCGATTGAATATGTCGGGGTGGTGCTTGGTGCGGCGATCAAAGAAGGATACACCGGCCCGGTGTTTATCCAGGGTGACCACAGCCAAATCAAGGCCACTGCGTATTGGGAAAACAAGGCCAAAGAAGTGGCGGGACTCAAAGATTACGTGGCAGATTGCATTGCCGCCGGGTTTTATAATATTGACGTGGATTCCTCGACTACGGTGGATTTAAAACGACCCACTCTGAAGGAGCAACAGAGGGACAATTTCGAAGTCTGCGCCGCCATGACCGCGCACATCCGCAAACTACAGCCCAAAGGCCTGGAAATCTCCGTCGGCGGCGAAATCGGCGAAGTGGGCCACAAGAACAGCACCGTCGAAGAATTGGTGGCATTTATGGATGGGTTCAATGCCAGCTTGCCCAAAGGCCTGACGGGTTTAAGCAAAATTTCGGTGCAAACCGGGACTTCGCATGGGGGGGTGGTCTTGCCCGACGGGAAAATCGCCGACGTCAAGGTTGATTTTGACACTTTGAAAGCCTTGTCGGAAGCCGCCCAGAAAAAATACGGCATGGGCGGGGCAGTGCAGCATGGCGCCTCGACGTTGCCGGACAATGCCTTCAATAAGTTTCCGGAAGTGAATGCCATTGAGATCCATTTGGCCACCAATTTTCAAAACAAGACTTTGGACAGCAAATTGTTCCCCAAAGATCTGTATGCCAAAATGATGGAATGGACCAAGGCCAATTGCCAGAGTGAGCGCAAAGCAACCGACACCGACGAGCAATACATTTACAAGGCCCGCAAACGCGCTTTGGGGCAATTCAAAAAAGAGATCATGAGCCTGCCGGAAAACATCAAAGACGGCATCGCAGCGGAGCTCGAGAAGAATTTTGAATTTTTATTCAAACAATTAAACGTGACTAACACCAAAGAATTCATCACTGCAACCGTTAAGAATGTGGATTCCACCATCGGCTTGCGTGCCTCCCAGGCGCATTTGGACGGCGAAGGGGACGATTAATATGGCAAAAATTTATTACGATAAAGACTGCAATATCAACGATATTAAGGATAAGACTATTGCCGTGGTGGGATATGGGATCCAGGGTAGGGGCCAGGCCCTGAATTTGCGCGACAGCGGACTCAAGGTGATCGTGGCCCAGCGTCCCGGCGGCCCCAATTACGAGCAAGCCAAAAAAGACGGTTTTGCGCCGGTCTCCGTTGAGGAAGCGGCCAAGGTGGCCGATGTCATGGTGATCTTGACGCAGGACCATTTGCAGGCCGACATTTACAAGAATTCTATTGCCCCTTATATAGGGAAGGGCAAGGCCCTGGCGTTTTCGCATGGGTTTAATATCCATTTTAAATTTATCGTGCCTCCTAAGAATGTCGACGTGTTTATGATCGCGCCTAAAGGTCCCGGCTCCTTGGTGCGCCGCCAGTATGAAGAAGGTAAAGGGGTGCCGTGTTTGGTGGCTATTCACCAAAACGCCACCGGCAAAGCTTTGAAAATTGCTCTGGCCTATGCCAAAGGCATTGGCGGGTCCCGGGCGGGCATCATTCAGACCACATTTAAGGAAGAGACTGAGACGGACTTATTCGGCGAGCAGACTGTTTTGTGCGGCGGGGCCAGCGAGCTGATCAAGGCCGGGTTTGAGACCTTAGTCAAAGCGGGTTACCAGCCGGAAATCGCCTATTTTGAATGCGCGCATGAGCTGAAACTCATTGTGGATTTGATTTATGAAGGCGGCATCCAGGGCATGCGTAAACGCGTTTCCGACACCGCCGAATACGGGGACATGACCCGAGGCAAACGCATTGTGAACGCCCGCACCCGCGCCGAGATGCAGAAAATTTTAAAAGAGATCCAGTCGGGCAAATTTGCCAAGGAGTGGATGTCGGAAAACAAAGCCGGCCGCAAGAATTTCTTGAAAATGCGCAAAGCCGGAGAAGACCATCTGGTTGAGAAGGTGGGGGCCCGACTCCGGGGCATGATGACTTGGATGAAAAAGTAAAAGCCGTACTAAATAAATTGCATCTTGTACTATAATCATAGGGCGGCTGAATAGGCCGCCCTTAAATTTTTTGGAGCAGACCATGAGCGATAAAAATCGAGTCTATATTTTCGACACCACCTTGCGGGACGGGGAACAGGCACCCGGGGCCACCATGACCCAGCAGGAAAAATTGGAAATTGCGTTGGCCTTGGAGCGTCTGGGTGTGGACATTATTGAGGCGGGGTTTCCAATTTCCTCCAAGGGGGACTTTGATTCTGTCCAAACCGTGGCCAAGAACATCAAAAATTCTTTTGTCTGCGGCTTGGCCCGTTCGATTGTCAAAGACATCGATGCGGTCATTGACGCGGTCAAGCCCGCCAAGCACAAACGCATCCATATTTTTTTGGCCACCTCCAAGATCCATTTGGAGCACAAGTTCAAAAAGAATGAGGATGAGATTTTAAACATGGCTGTTGCGGCCGTAAAATATGCCCGCAAGCATATGGATAATATCGAATTCTCGCCGGAGGATGCCTCACGCACCGACAAGGCCTTTTTGTACCGGGTGCTGGAAGCGGTGATCAGGGAAGGGGCCACCACGGTCAATATTCCGGACACCGTGGGCTATTCCACGCCGCAGGAGTATGGCGCGGTCATTGCGGGGATATGCAACCAGGTGCCTAATATCAATAAGGCAGTCATTTCTACCCATTGCCATGATGATTTGGGTTTGGGCGTGGCCAACTCGTTGGCGGGGGTGGTGAGTGGTGCCCGGCAGGTTGAATGCACCATCAATGGCATTGGCGAGCGGGCCGGCAATGCTTCTATGGAAGAGATTGTCATGGCCCTGCGCACCCGCCAGGATTTTTTTGGGCTGAGTACCAGGATTAATGCGAAAGAATTTTACCGCATTTCCCGTTTGGTCAGCAAAGCCACGGGGTTTGTGGTGCCGCCCAATAAAGCCATTGTGGGCGCCAATGCTTTTCGGCACGAGTCGGGCATTCATCAGGACGGTGTTTTGAAGGAACGCCGCACTTATGAGATCATGAATCCCGAGGACGTTGGGGTGCCTTCCCACGAGGGTTTGGTGTTGGGCAAACATTCCGGCCGGCACGCGTTTAAGGACCGGTTAAAACGTTTGGGGTTGCAGTTACCGGAGACAGGCATTGATGCGGCGTTTGAGCGGTTCAAGACCTTGGCTGACAAAAAGAAGGAGATTTACGACGAGGATTTGCTGGCCATTGTGGAAGATGAGGAGACTTTGGCCAAGGAGACCATTCGTTTGCTGGATTTGGTGTACACCAGCGGCAGTAAAATTGCCCCCAAGGTCACAGTGGTCTTAGACATCCAGGGCAAGAAAGTGACCAAGCAGTCCAGCGGCGACGGGCCGGTGGATGCCTGCTATAAAGCCATTGCGGCCGCCGCCAAGATCAAGGCCAAATTGCTTGACTACACCATCCAGAGCGTGACCCAGGGGGACGATGCCCTGGGAGAGGTCAGCATCAAGGTTTCCGTTGGTGGGAAGAATGTTTTGGGCCGCGGGGCCAGCACCGACATTATTGAAGCCTCGGCAAAAGCGTACATCCACGCGATTAATAAAGTCTGGAAATAGGGGCCTGGAAATAGGGGCCAGCCCCCTATTTTTTTAAAAAAGTAAAAATAGGGGGCTGGCCCCTATTTCCAGGCCCCTATTTCCACTACTTATGGTCAAAGAGCCACCGGCTATATACGGGATTATTGGTTATCCGCTGGAACACAGTTTGTCCCCGCGGATGCACAATGCGGCGTTTAAAGCCCTGAAGGTCAATTCAGTGTATAAACTTTTTCCGCTGGCCAACGAGCAAGTCTTCACCGTGTTCATGGAACACCTCAAGGATGAAGGCAACCCAATTTTTGGTTTAAACGTGACCGTGCCTTACAAAGAAAAAGTCTTGGCCCATATTGACACCGTGGATCCGTTCGCCCTCAAGGCCGGCGCGGTCAACACGCTGGTCATCACCCACCAGCGCAAAATTTTCGGGTTTAACACCGACGGGCCTGGGTTTTTAAGCCATTGGCATGAGTTGGGGTTTCATCTTAAAGACAAACGCATTGCCATCCTGGGCGCCGGCGGCACCACCCGGGCGATTTTAAGCGTCTTATGCTTGATCAACGACCGCCCAGCCAGCATCAAACTCTACAACCGCACCTATGAGAAAGCTGAGGCGTTAGTCAAAGAGCTGGGCCAGAAAATGGATGCCAGCATTGTGGAAGTTGTCAACACTCCGGAAGATTTGGATGTCGAACTGGCGGATGCCTTAATCAACACCACGCCCGTTGGACTAAAAGGCGAGACCCAACTGCCCGTTGACCCCAATCTGTTCCACGCCGACATGCTAGTCTATGATGTGATTTACAACCCGGCCGAAACGCCGCTGCTTAAGGCCGCCAAAGCCAAAGGCGCGCAAACATCTAATGGTTTAGGCATGCTTTATTACCAGGGGGTTTTATCGTTCACCAATTGGGCGGGAATGGATATCGACGCCAAATATAAGAAGATCATGCGCAAGGCGCTGGAAGAAGGGGTGCCCGCTTGATGGATTTATCAGCGGTATTTTTTATCCTGGGGGCCCTGATCGGCAGTTTTTTAAACGTATGCATCGTGCGGCTTCCTCGCGAACGGTCGGTGGTTTTCCCATCTTCCCATTGCGTGCATTGCTTGAAGCCGATTGCCTGGTATGACAATATTCCCTTAATCAGCTGGTTGGCTTTAAGAGGCAAATGCCGCCATTGCAAAGCCGCATTTTCATTCCGTTATTTTTTGGTGGAACTCTTAACGGCACTGGTGTTCTGGTATTTTTATCGGCATTTTGGCTTAACCCCACTGCTGGGGCCGTACCTATTTATGGTCAGCTGTTTCATCGTGGCCACCTTTGTGGATTTTGCCGAGCGCATCATTCCCGATGAGGTGAGCGTCGGGGGCATGTGGGCGGGCATTGGCTTTAGCATCCTCATCCCGCAGCTGCATCCGGTAAAACCGGTGGACGCGGCGTTTGGCGGTTTTTTGGCCGGGGCGCTGGTCCTGATATGTTTGGTGCTGACCTGGATTTACCCATTGTTTTGTAAACATCTCTTGATGGAACAAACGCCGGAGGATGATCGCAGCATCAAAATTTGGGTGGTCATTTCTTTGCTCCTCATCAGCCTGATTAACCTGTGCGTGTACCAGCTGCCACCGGGACTGCGGCCGCATGCGCTGTCTTTCAGCGCGGCCTTATCCGGCTATTTAATCGGCGGCGGCTTAATTTATGCCATGGGCCTCATGGGCGATATTATTTTCAAAAAGGAAAGCATGGGCGGGGGAGATGTCAAGCTCATGGCCTTGGTGGGTGCGTTTATGGGATGGCAGCTTGCGGTGTTGACTTTTTTTCTGGCCCCATTTTTTGGCGCCGTTTACGGCATCGTCGAGAAAATCCGCACCAAGGACAGCACCATTGCGTACGGGCCATTTTTGATTTTGGGGGCCCTGATGAGTTTGTTTTGGGGGCAGGAAATTATTCGTTTTATTCTAGCCGGAGGGTTTTCGTTTTGACGCGTAAAATATTTTTAGCCATGTGTGGATTTTTAGTGTTGGGCTGGCCTGCCTTGGCCACACCGCCCTCGGCGCTGACCATCACCTACGATGCGGACAAAAAAAATGTGCACGTGTCCGCCACCCATCCGTCCGGCCGCCTGGAGCGCCATTATCTGCGCCGGGTGGTGTTATATATTAATGACAAGGAGAAGGACAGTATGTATTTCCCGCGGCAAAAATTGGCGTGGGGCATGGAGGAAGACATCGCCCTGGAAGCGAAGCCCGGCGACAAGATTAGCGTGGAAGTATTCTGCAGCCAAGGCGGCAGCGCGGTCGCCGAGACGGTGGTCCCCACGCCTCCGGGGGAAGACGAAAATGTTCCCCAAAAATAAATTGCTGCTTGTTTTGCTTGCGACAGGGATAGGCATCACCGGGCTGATAGCGGCCCAGGCCATTCGCATTGCGCAATTGGTCAGGAAAGGCACGTACGACATGGTGCCTTACCAGCACCTGGACCCCAACGCGACTTTAAAAATTTTATTTTTAGGTGACAGCACCGCGGTGGGCATTGGGGCTGCAACCAACCAGGAGAGTGTTGCCGGCTGGTTCGCCAAAGATTTTCCTCAGGCGCACCTCGTCAACAACAGTTACAGCGGGCGCCGGCTGCATCAATTGCTCAACGAATTTCAGCCGCAGCCGGGCGAGCATTACGATTTAGCCGTTTTGCAAATCGGGGCGAACGACATCATTAAGCTGACCCCTTACTCGAGCATTCAGCGGGACGTGGCGGCCTTACTGGCAAAGGTCAAGATGGCGGCTGACCACACGGTCATTTTGCATTCCGGAAATGTGGGCGAGGCGAGCACGTTCATCTGGCCGTTTAATCGCATATTGACCGCCCGCTCCATTAAAGTGCGCCGCATGTACCAGCAAACCACTGCCAAATTCGGCGCTGTCTACGTGGATTTATTCGAACGCTTCAAGACCAACCACCCGAGCGATGGTTTAAAATATTACGCCCCGGACCGTTTGCACCTGAATGGCCTGGGTTACCGTCGATGGTACCAAGAGATCCGCAAGGCCATGGCCGAGGCAGGCATTCCGTTATGAGGATGACCAAAAATATTGTCTTGATCGGCATGATGGGTTCTGGCAAAACCATGATTGCCAAGGCCTTGGCCAGGAAACTAAAAGTCAAATCCTACTCCACCGACACCCTGGTGGAACGCAGAGCCAAACAGCCCATCAAGGCGCTGGTTGCGCAAAAGGGCTGGCCGCATTTTCGCGCCATGGAGCATAAGGCCGTGGCCGGCTTGGCCAAAAAGAAAGGGATCATCATCGATTGCGGCGGTGGGGTGGTGCTTAACCCGCAAAATTTGAAATTGCTCAAGAAACATGGTATTATCTTTCATCTGAAAGCAACACCGGAAGTCATTTATCAGAGAATCAAAGGCGAAGCCAACCGCCCTTTAATAGATACGCCAGACCCCCTGGCCGCAATTAAGAAAATCTTCAAACAACGGCTCCCCCTGTACAATCAGGCCGACTATACGCTGGATGCTTCAGAGCCTTCCCTAGCCGGCCCGGTTGCACAAATACTCTCGAAAGTTTGATAAATGACCGAAGTGGATGCTTTGGTGGCGCTCAATGGCGTGCCGGGCTTAGGCAGCGTGCAGATTGCCCGTTTGAGGGAATTTTTCGGTTCCGCAGTCGCGGTTTGTGAGAAAGGCTATGCGGAACTGGTTGCCTGCGGTTTGGTCTCCCCGCAGACAGCCCAAAATATTTATCATTTTTCTAGGGACAAGTTTTTGTCCGATGAATATAATCTAGGGCAACGCCTAGGGGTAGAAATCATCACGGCGGCCCAGGAGATCTTTCCCGCGCAGCTGCGCGATATTCCGGGGGCGCCGGTTGTTCTTTATGTCAAGGGGGAAGCCGCGGCCTTAAACGCGGCAGGCGTGGGCATGGTCGGGTCCCGGGTCTGCTCGTATTACGGCCAAAAGACCGCCAAAGATTTTGCGGCGTTTTTTGCCCGGGCAGGTTTGAGTGTCATCTCAGGTATGGCCCGGGGGATTGATACCGCCGCTCATCGAGGGGCTTTGGATGCCGGCGGCAAGACCATCGCTGTATTGGGGTGCGGCCTCAAAAATATATACCCGCGCGAGAACCAGGAACTCATGGAGCAGATTATCAGGCATGGGGCAGTGGTGTCGGAGTTTCCGCTGAATACACCGCCTTTAAAAGTGAACTTTCCGCAACGCAACCGCATCATTAGCGGTTTGGGAGCGGCCGTGGTCATCATTGAGGCAGCAGAAAAGAGCGGGGCCCTCATCACCACTGACTTTGCCCTGGAGCAGGGGCGGGACGTTTTTGCCGTGCCTGCCAATGTGGACTATGAAACCGCCAAGGGAAGCAACCGTCTGCTTAAAGACGGCGCCAAGGTGGCCTTGGCCCCCAGCGATGTTTTGGAAGAATTGCACGACCGGTTGGAATTTATCTTTCCAGCCGAGGCAGCCGCACCGGAGGGGCCGAGGGTCTCCTTAAGCGAGGAGCAAATGCTGTATTTTCAATTGATCAAAACCGAGCCGGTCCACCTGGACCAACTGGCGGGGCAGGCCGACCGCCCTGTGCAGGACATGGCCATGGCCTTGCTGGATTTGGAACTCAAAGGCCTGGTGCGCCAGTTGCCGGGCAAATTTTACGTGAGAATGTAAGTCATGAGCAAAGCAAAATCGTTAGTCATCGTTGAGTCACCGGCGAAAGTCAAGACCATCAATAAGATCCTGGGCCCAAAATACAAAGTCACGGCTTCGATGGGGCATTTGATTGATTTGCCTAAATCCACTTTAGGCGTTGACGTGGACAACGAGTTTGCGCCTAAATTCATCGTGGTGCGTGATAAACAAAAAGTGCTCACCAAGCTCAAAAAGGAGGCGGAAGGGGTGGACACCATTTATATCGCCACCGACCCCGACCGTGAAGGCGAGGCCATTGGTTGGAATTTGGTGCAGCACATCGCTAATGGCAAAGCGGTGTTCCGCGTGGTGTTTCATGAAATTACCAAGGATGCGGTGACCAAAGCGTTTGCCCATCCGCGCGCCTTTGACCGTAAGAAAGTCGATGCCCAGAATGCCCGTCGAGTGCTCGACCGCATCGTCGGTTATCAAATCAGCCCCCTGCTTTGGAAGAAGGTCGGCTCGCGTTTAAGCGCCGGCCGGGTGCAGTCGGTGGCCTTGCGTTTGATCGTCGACCGGGAAGAGGCCATTCAGACTTTTGTGCCGCAGGAATATTGGCAGATTGCCGTCGACTTGTGCAAAAGCGGCGCCGACGCGTCCCAAGCGTTGACCGCCGGCCTGGAAAAAATCGACGACCAGAAAGCGGAACTCAAAGACGAGGCCCAGACCAAAGGCATCACCGATGAGTTGAGTAAACAAACTTTTGAAATCACCGCCATCAATAAAAAAGATGTCCGGCGCAATGCTCCGCCGCCGTTTATCACCAGCACCTTGCAGCAGGAGGCCTTCAGCAAATTGGGGTTTAACGCCTCCCGGACCATGATGGTCGCCCAGCAGTTGTATGAAGGCATTGAAATCGGCGACGAGGAACCGGTGGGGCTCATCACCTACATGCGCACCGATTCCGTCAACATCGCCGCCGAGGCCGTGGGCAAGGTGCGCGATTTTATCAAGTCCGAATACGGCAAAGAATACCTGCCCGACGAGCCCAACAAATTCAGGTCCAAAAAAAGCGCCCAGGAGGCCCACGAAGCCATTCGTCCGACCGACATTTTCCGGCGGCCGGATGCCATGAAAGCATTTTTGACCGAGGAGCAGTTCCGTTTATACAATTTGATTTGGAAGCGGTTTATCAGCTGCCAGATGAGACCGGCCATTTTTGAGCAAACCAAAATCGAAATCCAGGCCGGCCGTTTTCAACTGGGGACCAGCGGTTCGGTCTTGTCGTTTGCCGGATATTTGACTGTATACAAGGACAATGACGAGGAGGATGAACCCAAGCTCGATGCTTCGCTGTATGCCCAGGGCGAAAAACTCGATTTAAAAGAAATCCAACCCACCCAGCATTTCACCAAACCTCCAGCCCGATTCTCCGAAGCCAGTCTGGTCAAGGCCCTGGAAGAGCAGGGCATCGGGCGGCCTTCAACGTATGCCTCGATCATCCAGACCTTAGTCACCCGCAATTATGTCATGCGCGATCGCGGTTATTTTACCGCCACCGAGCTTGGCATCCAGATCTGCGGTTTGCTGGTGGAGTATTTTAAAAAGATCATGGACATAGGTTTTACCGCCGTCATGGAGGAAGAGCTCGACGCCATCGAAGAAGGCGAATACACCTACGTCAAAGTCCTGCAGGATTTTTGGGTGCCGTTTAAGGAAGAGCTGGACTTTGCCATGGCCAATATTCAAAAAACTTTTGTCAAAGTGGACAAACCCTGCCCGCTCTGTGCCCGGCCCATGGCCGTCAAATGGGGCCGTCGGGGGCGCTTCATCAGCTGCACCGGCTTTCCGGAATGCAAACATGCGGAGCCGTTTAGCACCGGAGTGCCTTGTCCGCTTTGCGGCACCGGCGAGTTGGTCGAACGCCGCTCCGGCCGCGGCGCCACCTTTTACGGCTGCAGCCGCTACCCTGAATGCAAGCAGATCAGCAATAAACTCCCCAAATAAACCTCCCCCAAATTGACATTCCCGTGGATTTGGCTTATCCTGCTGTTATGGACAAGTTCATCCAAAAATACCTCACCCATTTGGAAATTGAAAAGAATTACTCCCCTCATACCATCCTTAATTACCGATTAGATTTAGCGGAATTTTCCAAATTCTTCGGCGATGGGGCAGTGGAGGGAATTGAGTATTCGACCCTACGCCGTTTCCTAGCCGAGATGCGGGAGAAAAACCTCAAACCCCGCAGTGTGGCCCGCAAGCTTTCCAGTTTGCGCTCATTCTTTAAATACCTGCAGCGTGAAAAAGTGATCAAGAATAACCCCGCGGCCCTGCTGCTCACCCCCAAACTCGATAAACCTCTGCCGCATTTTTTAAGCGAAGCCGAGGCCCAGCAAATCATTGAGGCCCCTAAGTCGGATAAAATCAGCGACACGCGCGACCGGGCCATTTTTGAGGCTTTATACTCGACGGGCATTCGGGTGAGCGAGCTGGTGGGGCTAGACAGCGACGATGTGGATTTTATCGGCAATATCATCCGGGTGATGGGCAAAGGCAAGAAAGAACGCATGGTCCCAATCGGCGACAAGGCCCTCGACGCCATCAAGGCCTACATGGACAAGCGGCCGCAGCAGGCCAAAGCCGTATTCTTAAATAAAAGCGGGACGCGCCTTTCTGACCGCAGCGTGCGCAACATCATCAACAAGTACATATTGCGCGAAGCCATGCGTCAGCACGTGACGCCTCACATGTTCCGCCATTCTTTTGCCACGCATTTGCTTAACCGCGGGGCAGACCTGCGGGCGGTGCAGGAATTGCTGGGCCACGCCAACTTGTCCACCACCCAAATCTACACTCATCTGACGACCGACAAGCTCAAATCGGTCTACGACAAGGCCCACCCGCGGGCCTGAATCGCCGGGGTTTTTTATGGCTTCCCGCCGGGTTTTTTAGTACAATACCCTCACCATGTCTATTCTATATGACATAGTATTCTTGTTATACTGTGTCTGCTATTTCCCCTATTTGGTTCTGACTGGCCGCTGGCACCGGGAATACCCGCAGCGCTTCGGTTTTTTCCCCAAAGAGATTCAGGGGCAGCTTGGGTTTGCCCGCAACATCTGGATCCATGCCGTCAGTGTGGGCGAGGTCATGGTGGTGGAGGGTTTCATTCATCAGATTAAAGACCGTTGGCCAGGCACCGGCATTGTCTGTTCCGTCACCACTAAGACTGGGTTCGCCTTGGCCCAGAAACGTTTAAGCGGATTGGCCTGTGTGATTGCGGCCCCGCTGGACTTTAGTCTGGTGGTGCGCCGGGTGGTTCGCCTCATCCGCCCCAAGCTCTACATCGCCGCGGAGACCGAAATCTGGCCCAATCTATTCCGACGTCTGCATGCCGAAAAAATCCCCATTGCCATCATCAACGGCCGTATTTCCGACCGTTCGTTTGGCCGCTATCAAAGTATTAGAGGCCTTTTGAAAGACGTGTTGCAGAAGGTAAATATTTTTGCCATGCAAAGCGAATTAGACGCCGACCGCATCAAAGGGCTCGGCGCGCCGCCGGAACGGGTGTGGGTGGCGGGAAACATGAAGTTCGATGATGTGCCGACAGCGGCGGAGGCGCACCTGCATGTGGCTGGCTTTGCCCCCCAACAGCCGTTATGGATCGCCGGAAGCACGCATCCGGGCGAGGAAAAGATCATCTTGAAGGTGTTTACCAAACTCAAAACGCGATACCCATCCTGGCAACTGGTCTTGGCGCCGCGCCACATCGAGCGCACCAAGGAGGTCATTGCCGCTGTGAAACAGGCGGGGTATTCGCATTTGAGATTTTCGGAATTGCGTGCCGGGTTTGATCCGCAAGCCGTGATTGTGGTCGACACCATCGGTCACCTGCGCGGGTTATATGCGTACGCGTCTTTGGTGTTTGTTGGCAAAAGTTTGTGCGTGGGAGGCGGGCACAATGTGATTGAACCGGCCTATTATGGCAAGCCCATTGTGGTGGGCCCTTGGACGGAAAATTTTCTGGACATTGTGTCGATTTTTAAAGACCACGAGGCGCTCATCCAAGTCAAAGATGAAGCTGCCCTCGAGCCAGCCATCCAAAAATTAATGGCGGATGAGCCGTCACGGATCGCATTGGGAAAGCGGGCCAGGGCCTTAGTCGACCGCCATCAAGGGGCCGGCATACGCACCTTGAAACTGATTGAACAATGCCTGTAGCCCGTATGCGTATAAGAAATTATTTCTATGCTTTAATGACAGACCGTCGGCAGGGGCCTGTGGATGCCGCGGTGAAATGGGCCCTTTGGATCTGTTCTTTGCTCTACGGTCTGTTGGTGGGTGGGCTGCGATTTTTATACTCCAAAGGCATCCTGCCGTCCTTTCAGGCGCCTCGGCCGGTCCTTAGCGTCGGAAGCATTACTGTGGGCGGGGCTGGTAAAACTCCCTTGGTCATTGCCATTGCCCGGGCCCTGGTCTCCCGGCAGGTCCGCACAGCCATCCTCATCCGAGGCTACATGCCTTCCACGCAATCCGCGTTTAGCGATGAAGCACACATGCTCAAAGAAAGTCTGCCGGAGGTCCTGGTGCTGACCGGCCCCAACCGGCGCAAAAACATTGAGGCGTGTCTCAAGCACCATGCCGTGGACGTGTTTGTGTGCGACGACGGGTTTCAACATTGGCCGCTGCGCCGGGACCTGGACATTGTCGCCGTGGATACGGCCAATCCGTTTGGCAACGGGCACGTGGTGCCGCGGGGCCTGTTGCGGGAACCGATCGGCGCCCTGCGCGCCGCCGGGATGTTTATCCTGACGAAAACCGACCACCCGCACAGCGATGCTCCAGCGCTGCGGGAGCGCCTGGCCCACATTAACCCTGGCGCTCTGATGGTTGAGTCGCATTATGTCCCCACCACCTGCGTCGATGTGTTTGAGAAAACGCGGCAGGGCTTGGAACATCTGCAGGGGATTACGGTGGTTGGTTTCTGCGGCATTGCCGACCCCACCTCGTTCCGCGAAAGTTTGCAGCAGGCGGGACTTCAAGCTGCCAATATTTTTGTCTTTATGGACCACCACATGTACACCGAGGAGGACATGGCCATGGTCCGCACATGGGCCCGGGAGCATAATGTCCAAAATGTGGTCACGACCCATAAGGACGCGGTTAAAATACTGCCTTTTAAGGAATCTTGGCAGGGATATCGAGTGCATTATTTGCAGGTGGAATCGGAAATCACATATGGCAAAAATGTCTTCCTTGAAAGAATCATGGCTGCTGTCCGTCATTAAAATCGCCGCCGTGATTTTTAGGGCCTTACCTTTTAGGGTGTCCTTGTGGATTGCCAGGGGCGTGGGAACGGTGGGCTATTATGTGTCGGTGAAAAAACGCCGGGTGGTGTACGGCAACTTAAAGACGGTGTTTGCGCCTTGCAAATCGCCCGTAGAGATCCGCGCCATTACCAAAAAGGTCTTTGTCAATTATTGCCAAAGTTTTGTGGAAATTTTATGCCTGCCCAAAATGCAACGTTTGGGGTTTGAGCATTTTGTCGGCTTGGAGAATCGAGAAATCGCCCTCCGGGCCCTGAGCAAAGGCAAGGGGCTCATTTTGCTCGCCGTGCACACCGGCAATTGGGAACTGGCCAGCGCCCTCAGCAGTTCCATCGGCCATGCTTACAATATGGTGGCCAATCAGCATTCTAAAACGCCCCGCATCGATGCGCTTCTCAACAAGTATAGGGCGGTGTCCGGCGGGAAAGTCATCCCCACCAACGGGTTAACCATCCGAAACATCATCCGGGCTTTGCGTAACAATGAAATTGTGACTTTGGTCCTGGACCAAGGCGGCAGCGATGGGGTGGTGGTGAAGTTCATGGGGAAAACCGCTTCGCTCTCATCGGGGGCCATTCGCTTAGGGATAAAATACGGCGTACCGGTTTGTCCGGTGTGGATGAAGCGCGTCGGGGTGGCGAAGCAAGTCCTGACGTATTTTGAGCCTTTGGATTTATCCGCCTACAAGGACACCGCCAAGGACAATCTCGAGGCCATGGACCGGGCAGCCACCATATTCGGACAAAAGATCCAAGAGTATCCCGATGAATACATGTGGTTTTATAGGGTATTCAAATATTCCGACGAGAGCCACGTGGTGATCTTGGATGACGGCAAGGCCGGGCATTTGCGCCAATCGCAGGCCACCGCGCAGCTGCTGAGATCCGTTTTGAACCAGCGGGGGAAACGCGTTGTGGAACAGACCATCAGGGTTGCATTTCAATCCAGCTCCAAGCAGAAATGGTTTTCCGTGCTGGCGTTCCTGTCCCAAGCTTTTGGGTTCTTATGCCGGGAGGAGCTGCTGGCCTTTTTCTTGACACCAACTTCTTATCAGGAGTTAATCAAGGTCCGTCCGGACTTTGTGATTGCCTGCGGCTCCATGGTCGGGAGTGTGAATTTTTTTATTAAACGCTGTTACAACACCAAAGCCATTTGTTTGCTCAAACCTGGTCCCATCGCCTGGAAATATTTCGACTTAGTCATTGCGCCGGAGCATGACCGCCCGTCGGTTTTTAAGACCAAGTTTGCCTTGACCAAGGCGGCGCTTAATTTAGTCACCCCGGAGTACTTAAAAAATCAGAGCGCGTTGCTGCTTAACCGATATTCGCATTTAAAAAACAGCGTCCGCATGAAAATCGGGGTCCTGCTTGGCGGCAACACCAGGGGGGTGGTCTATAATGAGAATCAAATCCGCCTGCTGCTGCGGCAAATCAAAGAGGCAGCTAGCCATTTTAACGCCGACATTTTAATCACCACGTCGCGCCGGACCCCGGCGGCGGTGGATGCAGTGGTGAGCAAGGAGATGAGGAGTTTTGAGCGCTGCGTCCTGTGCATCATCGCCAATGACTACAATGTCCCGGAAGCGGTGGGGGGGATTTTGGCCTTAAGCGATTTGTTGATTGTCTCCGGGGACAGCATTTCCATGGTTTCGGAAGCGGTGACCTCCGGCAAACGCACCATCGTGTTTAGGCCGTCGGGGCATTTTGATCAGCAGCGTCCGGGCCGTAAGTACGACCGTTTCGTGCTGGGTCTCAATGCCGGCGGGTATTTGTTGGCCTGCACGGTGAAAGATCTGTCGATGACCATCCATAACATGATGACCAATAAGTTTGCGTTTAAATCTTTGGCGGACCAGCCAACCGTCCGTCAAGCCGTTGAGGAAATCGTCTGATGAATGTTTTGCAAATTCTCCCTGAATTGAATGTCGGCGGGGTTGAAACCGGAACGGTGGACTTTGCCAAATATTTAGTCAGCCAGGGGCACACTTCCATTGTGGTCTCTAGCGGAGGGAGCCTGGTGGATGAACTGCACAAACAAGGTTCACGGCACTACATCTTGCCGGTGCGGAAAAAAAATATTTTTCTGATGCTGGCGGCGGTGCGCGCTCTGGCGGCCATTATCCGCAGCGAGAACATTGACATTGTGCATGCGCGTTCCCGGGTCCCGGCCTGGGTGGCATTTTTTGCCTGCCGCAACACCAAGGCCGTATTTGTCACCACCTGCCACGGCTACTATGCCCCGCATTTTTTCAGCCGCGCCATGGGGTGGGGCAAACGCGTCATTGCCATTTCAGAGGTTATCGGCCGGCACATGGTGCAGGATTTCAAAGTCCCGGCGGAGATGGTGCGCATTATTCCCCGCAGCGTGGACTTGTCGCGTTTTCAAACTGCGCGTTCGGCCAAAGGCCCCCAGGACCCCAAAGTGATCACCATGATCGGCCGCCTGACGCCGCTCAAGGGCCATGCTTATTTTTTAAAAGCCATGGCCGCGGTGGTGCGCCAAATCCCGCAGGTGAGGATTAAAATCGTGGGGGATGCCCCGCCCAAACGCAACGGGTATAAGGAAGAATTGATGTTGCTGGCCAAACGCTTGGGGCTGTCCAACCACGTCGAGTTTTTAGGCAACCGCCGGGACATTCCGCAAATCCTGGCCGAGACCGACTGCCTGGTGCTTTCCACCGTCACTCAGGAAGCGTTTGGCCGCGTGATTTTGGAAGCCCAGGCCTCCGGTGTCCCGGTGGTGGCCACCAAAGTGGGCGGGGTGGTGGAAATTATTGACGACGGGAAGACCGGTTTGTTGGTCATGCCTAAAGATCCGCCGGCCATGGCCAAGGCCGTGGTGCGGCTTTTGCAGGAAAACGGCCTGGCTCAAAAAATCGTTGCCCAGTCCAAGCAGCGCATCGACGAGCGCTACACCATCAAACACATGGCGGACGCCACCTTGGCCGTGTACGCCGAAGTTCTACAATCGACGAGCATTTTAGTGCTCAAGCTCTCTGCGATCGGCGATGTCATTTTAGCCACTTCGTCGCTCAAGGCCTTGCGGGCCCATTTTCCCAAGGCCCAAATCCATTGCCTGACCTCTCCGGAGGGGGCGGGGGTGCTGCAACGTTGCCCGTATATCAACAGCGTGATTATCGTAGACCCGACGTGTAAAAATTTTAAGTCCCTCTGGAACGCCGGGCAGCATTTGCGCCGGTTCCGTTTTGATAAGGTGATTGATTTCCAGAACAACCGCTTGAGCCACATGCTGGGTTTTTTAAGTCTGGCCAAGGAACGGTATGGGTATGACAACGGCAAATGGTCTTTTCTGCAATCGCACCGGGTCAAGAACAATGCCTCTGGTTTATCGCCGGTGGCTCACCAATTTAAAATACTGCATGAGCTTGGCATTGAGTATGAGGACACCCTGCGTTTGGAGTTGTGGACCTCCAAGCGTGAGCAGGAATATGCCCAGGCCCTGCTTGACGGAGAATGGTTGGGCCTCAGCAAGGACATGGTGGGCATTAATGTGGCAGCGTCGGAGCGCTGGGACAGCAAGAACTGGCCGCTGGAGCATATGGCTAAACTCTGCGATCTGCTGGGTCAAAAAAATATCCGGGTATTTCTGACCGGGCAGCACAAGGACAAACCGGTGGCGCGCCAGATCATTCAGAGGGCCAAGGCCAAGCCGGCAGATTTTACCGGCAAGACGAATATTTTGCAGTTGGCGGCGCTCATCGGCCGGTGCAAGGCCTACATCACTGCTGATTCGGCGCCTTTGCATGTGGCGGCGGCCATGCGGGTGCCGGTGATTGCTTTCTTTGGCCCCACCGACCCGATACGGCACATGCCTCCGACGGATAAAAGCATTGTCTTGCGCAAGGTGATGAACTGTTCGCCCTGCTACAGCGGTGTTTGCCGGATCAAGACTCACGCCTGCATGCAAGAAATTTTACCCGAGGAAGTTTTTAAAAAAGTCCAGGAGCTTATGAATTGAGGAACAGTTATTATGCTTGGCACGGAACATTTTTGCCGTTGGCTTCAGTTTACAGTTCGAATGTTTTATAGAAAATTTTTTATATGAAACATTCTCACTGTAAATCTTCGCCAACATTGGCAAAAAGTTCCCTATTGTGCCAAGCATAATAACTGTTCCTCAATATTATAATCGTGGTCTTAGGAAGTTGTGAAAAGAGCTTTGCGAGGAATTATGGGCGACTGTGCTCCCGCCAATCTACGTCGCCGATTCGGAAATACAGCCCCGAAGGGGCGTTGTATTTCCGACAATTTAGAAAAGATTGGCGGAAAAAGAGCACCCGGAGCCAATAATTCCTCCCAAAGCTCTTTACGGAACACACTATGAACATTTTGTTACTCGCGAATCATTGCAACACCGGAGGCATCACCAGCTATGTGCTGGGGCTCACCCGTGGATTGACCCAAAAAGGGCACAAGGTGTTTGTGGTGTCGTCCGGCGGCAACTGCCGTGAATTCTTGCGTTCCGCCGGGGCCGAACATGTCGACATGAACATCAAGGTCAAGTCGGAAGCCCACCCGCAATTATGGTTGGCTTTGCCTGGCTTGATGCGTTTGATCAAAGAGAAAAACATAGACATCGTGCACGCCCAAACCCGCACCACTCAAGTGTTGGCGGCCGCTGCGGCGCGCTTGACCGGCACGCCTAATCTCAGCACCTGCCATGGATTTTTTAAGCCCCGGGCGTTTCGCCGCCTGTTCCCGGGCTGGGGGCAGGGGGTGATTGCCATCAGCAAAAGCGTGCGCCGGCATCTGGTCGAGGATTTTAAGGTGGAGCCCCACCGGGTCGCTTTAATTCCTAACGGCATTGACCTTAAGCAGTTTAAGCCAACGGACGAGAAGGAAAGAGAACTCAAGCGCCAGCAATGGAATGTGGATGGGACTCCGGTGCTGGGATGCATCGCCCGGCTGTCCAGCGTCAAGGGATTGGATGTCCTCATCGCCGCTGTTCCCGAAATCCAAAGGTATTTTCCCCGCACCCGCGTGTGGCTCGTCGGTGATGGCCCGGAAAAGGTCCCATTGCAACAGCTGGTGGAGCAGCAGGGCTTAAGCACGGCGGTGCGTTTTGAGTCCATTGTTAACCGCACGTCGGACCTTTTGCCGATTTTTGACCTTTTTGTGATGCCCTCCTTACAGGAGGGATTGGGCATTTCGGTCATGGAAGCGCAGGCCGCCGGGATCCCGGTGGTGGCCTCCAACGTTGGGGGCTTGCCGGACTTGATCCAAGACGGAGTGACCGGCGCGTTGGTGCCGGCCAATAACAGCGCTGCCCTGGCCCGGAAAATCATCGAATTGCTCAAAAACCCCAAACAGGCCCGGGTCTTGGCCTCGACGGCCCGGCGGGAAGCGGAGGATAAGTTTTCTTTAGACAAAATGGTGTCCGCCACAATTTATTTTTATGAACAACATACTGGTCGTTAACGTCAATTGGTTGGGGGATGCGGTTTTTGCAACGCCGGTATTTGCCGCCCTCAAACAAGCGTACCCGCAGGCCCGGCTGTCTTGTTTGTGCGTGCCGCGCCTTCAGGAAGTGCTGCGCCATTGTCCGGATGTCGACGGCATCATTATTTACGATGAAAAAGGCAAGGACCGTTGGCCCTGGAAAAAATTGGCCTTGATTTGGCGTTTGCGCCGGGCCAGATTTGACGCGGCTTTTTTGCTGCACCGGTCCATGACCCGGGCCTGGTTTGTTTTTTTGGCCGGGATCCCAGTGCGTGTCGGGTACAGCAAAGTTCCGGGCTTCTTGACCCACCCGGTCGCCCAGGTGTCCCAAGGGGGTCATAGGATGGATGAGTATTTACAAGTACTGGAAACATTCGGCATTCCTTGCCCGGATCGTCGGTACAGTTTGAATGTGGAGGCCACACGTAAGCAAAGTTTGGCGACCAAACTTCAGGAACGGGGCATTGCGGCCAATGATGAGATTGTGGTATTTAACATCGGTGGGAATTGGGATTTAAAACGCTGGCCTCTTGATTTTTGGGCCCGGCTGGCCCAATGCGTGCATGAGCGGTCAGCTCTTAAAATTATTTTTTCAGGTTCCGCACGGGACAAGAACGATGTGCTCCGCATCATGGAAAGTCCGACGGTACGGGCTGTCAATATGGCGGGGGAGACCAGTTTAGGCGAATTGCTGGCCTTGTTTGCCCGGGCCAAGACCGTCGTGTCGGCCGACAGCGGGCCTTTGCATCTGGCCAGTAGCGTCGGCGCAAAAGTCATCGGGCTCTATGGGCCCACCAGGCCGGAGGTCACCGGGCCGCGGGGCACGTCGCCGGCCATTATTTTATTTAAGGACATCGGGTGCAATAAGGCCCCTTGCTACCACTTAAGCTGTCCACTCAACCGGTGCATGCATGCGATCGGAGTCGAAGATGTTTGGCAAGCTGTCCAAAAATTCATCGGTTAAGCGCATCCTGGTGATTTCTTTGTCGAACATCGGGGATGTGGTGCTCACTTGCCCGGTGATGGATGTTTTGCTCAGGGATTTTCCTCAGGCGCAGCTTAGCCTCGTGGTGTCAGAAAAAGCAGCCAGTTTATTTACCGACCATCCGCAGATGAGCACGGTGGTTTACAATAAACACCTGCCGCTGTGGGGCCAGATCTATTGGTTCCAACGGTTATGGCGGCAATCGTATGACGTGATCGTCGATTTCCGCCAAAGCGCCATGGGTTTGTTCCTACGGAACCGTTGGCGCACGCCGGTCGGCAAGCAACAGTATCAAGGCCATATGCGCTTCAAACATTTTGAACGTTTAAAGACCGTTTATCCGGAGTTTGCTATGCCGACGGAACGGCTGACCATCCATCCCAAACCGGTGCACCGGTATTGGGGTCCGGAACCGTATGTGGTGATGGCGCCCGGCGCGGCGGATTCCCTCAAACGGTGGCCTCCGTCGGGATTTGTCGCCGTGGCCCATCATTTGACCGCCATGGGCTATCAAATTGTGTTTGTGGGGGACCGGGATGACGCGGTTTTGGTCGATGCCATTGCCCGTTCCCTGAAGGTTGCGTCCGTGTCGTTGGCCGGCAAGACCGATCTGAGGGAAACCGCGCACGTGCTGCAGCACTGCGCGTTTGCCATCACGCATGACAGCGGCACCATGCATCTGGCCAGCTATTTCGATGTGCCGACCGTGGCCTTGTGGGGGCCCACCGACGTGAATCGCTATGGGCCGTGGTCCAAAAAAGCGGTGGTGGTTTACCGCGGCAAACACATGTCATCGATTGAAGTTCAGGACGTCATCCATGCCGTTGGACAAATGTCATAACATCCTCGTGGTGCGCACCGACCGCATCGGCGACGTGGTCCTTACCACGCCGGTGTTTAAGGCCTTGCGTCTTGCTTTCCCTTTGGCGAAAATTTCGGTGTTGGTCGCACCGTTGACGGTCGATTTGGTGAGCGGCAACCCCTATGTCGACGAGGTGCTGGTGGACGACCGGGCGGGCCGCCACAAAGGCGTTTGGGGGGCGCTGCATTTGGCCCGCGCCATCCGCCAAAGGCACTTCGACACCGCCTTTATTTTGCATACCAAACGCCGCTACAATGTGCTTTGTTTTTTAGCAGGCATCCCTCGACGCATCGGGTATAAAAACAACAAAATGGGCATCTTGTTGACCGACCCTCTCAAAGATGACCGGGCCCTGGGCCACAAGCACGAAGCGCAATATTGTTTGGACGTGTTGGCAGCCGTGGGGATCGCTGGGGCTGGACTGGATTTGTTTGTTCCCAGCCACAAGGACGCCGAGGAGTGGGCCACGGCATGGCTACAGAAGAACAGCACTCAGCCTGGCCAGGTGATCGCCATCCATCCCGGGGCCAGTGATCCCACCAAAATTTGGCCAGCCCAAAGTTTCGCGCGTTTGGTCAACGCTTTGATGAACCGTTACGCTTTTAAGATTGTGCTCATCGGCGGGGCAGAGACCCGGGCGATTGCCGCGGAGATTCTGGCCGCCACTCCAGCCGGGGTGGTGGATTTGACCGGGCAGCTGGGCATTGGTCAAATGGCCAGCGTGCTGCGCCGGGCGCGGCTCTTGATTTCCAATGATTCCGGTCCGGTGCACGTCGGCGCAGGCGTGGGTATCCACGTGATCAGTTTATTTTTAAGGGACCAACCCGGGATTAACCCTGAGCGTTGGCGCCCTTTGGGAAACAAGGCCTTCATGCTGGCCAATAAACCCGGTGAAGCGGTGCATTTGGACCAGCAGGCCCGCAAGCAGGGCGGCAAGCATGATTCCATTGCCGTGGACGAAGTCGTGGATTTGATTGAACAGATCATGACCCGCAACACTCAATCGGTCTTTTACTGGTAATTAAGATTGAAAAAAAGTCCGCTCCTCTGTTATACTGGTAGCCATGACGACGGACGATCATAATGAGCTGTGGCAGTCGCTGGCGCTCTTATTGCGCTCGCATCCCTGGCACGGTATTTGTATCGGGGAAGAATCCCCGCATATAGTCAATACTTATATAGAGACCGTGCCTTCCGATACAGTCAAATACGAGATCGATAAAAAGAGCGGGTTTTTAAAAGTGGACCGGCCGCAGAAATACTCCAGCATTTGTCCCACCCTCTATGGGTTCATCCCGCAGACCTACTGCGGCAAGAACATTGCCGAATTTTGCCGGGAACGCACCGGCCGTGACTATGTGGTTGGCGATGATGACCCCCTGGACATCTGCATCCTGACCGAGAAGGTGATCAGCCACGGCGACATCATCGTGCGGGCCCAGCCCATCGGCGGCTTCCGCATGATCGACCAGGGCCAGGCTGACGATAAAATCATTGCGGTCATGCAGGGAGACGGCCTTTACAGCCAGTGGCAGAATATCGAAGACTGCCCCCAGGCATTCACCGACCGCCTGAAACATTATTTTCTGACGTACAAAGACCTGCCTGGTTCCGATGACCGCATTTGCGAAATCACCCACGTCTACGGCCGGGAAGAGGCCCTGGATGTCATCCGCCGTTCCCGTGAAGATTATAAGGACCGGTTTCCCCAACTGGAAACCATGATGTCGGCGTTACTGTGCAGCGATTAAGGGAGGACAAACCAAGGAGAACAGAAATTCTATGGCCAAAAACACTAAAAAAAAGATCCTGGTTGTTGATGATGATCCATCGATCCTAAAACTTGCCAAAAGCATTTTGACCCAGGCGGGCTATGAGGTGGCGACTGCCGCAGACGGCATCGACGGCATGGTCCAGGTCAAGGAACAGAAACCCGACTTCATCGTCTTGGACGTCATGATGCCGGAACTCAACGGCTACGATGTCTGCCACAAACTGAAATTTGATTCACCGTTTAAAGACATCCCGATCTTACTTTTGACGGCGCGCGACGAGGAGCTGGATCCCCGGGTCGGTGAAATGATGGGGATCAGTTATTTGCAAAAACCCATTAACCGGGAAGTACTCTTGGCCCAAATCAAACAAATCCTTAAATAGCCATGGCCGTATGCCGTTTCCTCCTAGTTTGCGCGGTCATGCTGGGGTTGTTTAGCCCGGTAGGCCACGGCGCTGTTCCTCCTGGTCCGGCGGTTCTGGGAAATTTTCAAAAAAATAATCCTGACATAGGCAAGTATGAGTTTGTCCGCAGTTACATTTCCGCCCTCACGTATTTGAAAAACGTGAATGAGCGCTGGAAAAAAACCGATGGCAGGAGGGTGTTTAAAGGAAGCGACATCACCATCATGCGGGGGTATGTTTCCTACTTGATCAAGGACAATACCGATCTGCGGATTGCCAAAAATTATTTTTCCAAATACTTAAAATCTGCCAATCATTTGATCCGTAAAGTGGCTGATTCTTTTACGGTAGCATGCATGCGCCTCATTGCCATCAATGAAAAAGAAAAAAGCATTTGGGACCAATGGTACGCGGTCAAAGGAAACGGCCTAGCCACCCGGGCCAATGAGACGGCTTTTTTAAACGCCCAGCAAGAATTGGCGCTGCTGCGCCGGGACGCGCAGAAGTCGATCGTGGAGGCCACGGTGTTGCTGACCACCGTATTAAAGAGCGAGCATAATCAAAACGAGCGCGGCCGTTTGCTGGCCATCACCGCCAAACAGCGGGAAAAATTGCTCAAATATTTGGATGACGTCGGGAAAGAAAATTTGGACTGGGGCCTCAAACCCGGCCAGGACCATGTGCAGGCCTCCATTGCCGTCTTGCGTGAAATTCTAGAAGACAGCATTTATTCGGTTGTTGATGACTAAGCTTTTTGTGTTCCCCGAAGTTCGCGTGGTGGAAGCTTCCGCCGGAAGCGGCAAGACCCACGCGCTGGCCAAGCGGTATGTCGGTTTGCTTTTGCAGACTGCACAAGAAACCCCCCTGGCCGTCAAGCACATCCTCGCCATCACCTTCACCAATAAAGCCGCCGGAGAAATGAAGGCCCGCATCATTGCCTTGCTCAAGCGCCTGGCGCTGGGGCAGCTGCCGGCGCAGCAGGAGCACGAGCTCTTGGCTCCATTGGGGATGAGTGCTGCGAGAGCCAAGGTCTTGGCCGGCAGCCTGATGGAAGACCTCATCCGCAATTACCATTTTTTCCAGGTGCAGACCATCGACAGTTTTATGAACACGCTGCTCGCCGGGTGCGCTTTTAAAATCAACCTCTCGTCCCGGTTTAGGATCAAACGCAATGCCGCCGACTATCTGCAGCTTAGCCTCGATGAATTAATCGACGCTGCCCATGAAGATAAGCACATCATGCGTCTCTTTGAAGTGTTTATCCGTCAATATTTGTTTTTGGATAACCGCGGCGGCTGGTTTCCAAAAAAAGACCTGCTCGGCATGCTGATGCTGCTGTTTTCCCAGCTCAATACCTACCAAAAGCCGTTTTTGACGTTTGCGCTAGACGGGGCCGACATGCTGGAGCAAAAAAAATCATTTTTGAAACTAGCGGGGGATCTGCAGAGAGATTTGCCGCAGGAGGTGGACAAAAAATTCGCCGGCAGTCTACAGAGCTTCCTGCAACAGCACAGCGCTGGTTTTGATATCGATAACGTGAGCCGGTATTTTGGCCGTCCGCAGTTGCCAGTGCGGGCCGAGGGAGAAATTTCAGGGGAGCAAAAGCGGCAATGGGAAAGGTCCCGTCAGTTGCTGCGCTCCATTTGCCTGCAAGAGGCCTATGGGTCTTTTAATCCATATGTGGATTTGTTCCACGCGGTGATGGGTTATTTTGGCCGCCTGCAAACCAGGGAGGATGTCTTGTTCCTGCAGCAGCTCAATAAAAAAACCGGCGAACTTTTCGATGAGGGCGCGGTGACGCTGGGGGAGCTGTACTACCGCATTGCCGTGCGCTTGCGCCATTATTTGATCGATGAATTTCAGGACACCAGTTTAAGCCAATGGCACAACCTTCGTTTGATGATTGAAGACGCGCTGGCGGAGGGCGGCAGCTTATTTACGGTCGGAGATAAAAAGCAGGCCATTTACGGGTTCCGCGGAGGGCACAGCCGTTTATTTGCCCATATTGAACTGACCTATGGCGCTTTTAATTTCACCCGCGAAACTTTGTCGATCAACCGCCGCAGCCATCGCGCCATTGTGGAATTCAACAACCGGATTTTTAATCCGCTGCATTTGGGCGCCTTTGCCCGGGCCCTCGAGAAACAAGACACCCTTAAGGATAAAGATATTGTTTTCAACCCATCCGATATGGACCGCTTGCAGCATGTGTTTGGCACCGCTTGTCAAACCCATCGGGACGATTTGCCGCACGGGGCGGTCAGGGTCACGCTTGTTAGCGGCCGCACCAAAGAGCAACGAGAGGCCGCCATCCGTTTAAGCTTGCTGGCCATCGTGCAGGATGTGCGGCAGCGTTTTGCTTTGGGGGACGTGGCGGTTTTGACGCGCAACAATGCCCAAGCCCAGCAGGTGACCCAGTGGCTTATTGAGGCGGGGGTGCATGCGCAGTCGGAGCGCACCAGCGACGTCAAACGGCATCCGCTCATTTGTGAGCTGCTAGCTTTTTTGCGTTTTGTGCATGCTCCGGTGGACAATGCCGCGTTTGCCCAATTCTTACTCGGACAGGTGTTCCCCAAAGCAGCTGGCTTATTCCCTGGCGAGCTGCAGCAATTTTTGTTTTCCTGCCGGCGGAGCAAAGCTGCCAAAGGCGAGGTGTACTTCTACAAAGTGTTTCGGGAGGCGTACCCAAAGCAGTGGCAGGAATTTTTTGAGGAATTTTTCAGCAGGGCCGGCGCCTATCCCCTTTATGAGCTGGCCGTCAGTCTGTGCGGACGTTTGCGCTGTGTGGAGTTATTCCCCGACGCTCAGGGGTTTGTGATGCATTTTTTAGAGTTGATCAAGCGGCGGGAAGAGGACGGCTGTGACATGGAAACGTTTTTGAATTATTTTGAGGCGCTTGAGGACGAGGAGCGTTTTGTACCCATGCCGTCCCAAGATGCCGTCAAAATATTGACCGTGCACAAAGCCAAAGGCCTGGAAGCGAAGGTGGTCATCATTCCGTTTTTGGAAATGACCATCAAGCCCGGAGCGGCGGACAAGAAAGGGACACAATCATTTACCTGGGACATTGAAGAAGGGGGCATGCGACTGCTGCGCTTGAAGGAGTCGTACGGACGTTTTTGTGACGAGTTGCGTGAGCGGTATGCTTATGAATACAAAGAGGCGTTCTTCTCTGAGCTTAACAATGTGTATGTGGCCTTGACCCGCGCGGTATGGGAAAACCATGTGCTCATCCCCGAGCGCACCGGCAGCCGTGTTAATCCGGTGCAGTTTTTGGTCCCTCCGGACATGTTTTCCTCGGGAGAACTTCGGCAGCCCCAATCCGAGGCCGTGAGGCAGCCGCAGGCCAAACAATTTTTGCCGGTGGGGCAGCACCAGCAGTGGATTGACAAACTGCAGGAGGAGACATTTGATGAGGGATTGGTGCGGGCCCAAGCCCGACGATCGGGCGAAATTATGCATTTTTGTTTGTCGCAGTTAAAAAATTTGAGCGGCGCCGATGTGGCCGGGGTCCTGGAGGAGGCGGTCGCCCACACAGCAGGTTATTTTGGCCCCGGGCATGATTGGGGCAGGGTGCGGGAAAAGCTGCGCCTGGCCTTGGACCAGCCCGCGTGGAAGCCGTTTTTTTATTTGCCCGCCGCTGCAGAAGTATTGTGCGAACAGGAAATGGTCACACGCAAGGGCCAGACCCGCCGCATCGACCGCCTGATCATTTTTCCCACAGAGGTGTGGGCGGTGGATTTTAAATCCTCCCGTCTGGAAGAAGGCAGGCACCAGGAACAGATCAATGAATACGCCGCCCTGTTGCGAGCGCTGTACCCGCACAAGAAGACGGAGGGGTTTTTATTGTATTTGGACCAAGCGCTATGCCTGCAATCGTAACTTTTTCATTTGCCGACAATTTCTTGGATCGGCTGACGGAACATATCCATCGGGAGTATGTGCTCCCGGGTAAGGATTTGCGCCGGCTGGCGGTGGTCTTCGGCGGGCACCGTCCGACCCTTTTTTTAAAGCGGGCCCTGGCCAAGCGCCTCAAAGCTTGCTTTTACCCGCCGCGTTTTTTCACCATTGATGAGTGGATGGCACACATGTCCCCGCAGCAGCGACGGTTGCCGGATTTGGACCACTGTTTTGTGATTTATGAATTGGTCCATCGCCATGCCCCGCACATCTTACAAGGCAAAGAAGATTTTGTGCATTTTTTACCGTGGGCAAGGGAGATTTTGAATTTCATCGAACAGTTGGATTTGGAGGACACGCCCAAAGATGCGCTCCACGCTTTGAAAGAACACGCGGTGCTGGGATTTGATGTGCCGGAGAGCATCAATCAATTGCTGGAATCATTGATGGAGTTACGGGAACATTACCATCGTTATTTTCAAGAACATGAGGTCACCAGCCGCGGCCACCAATATTTGCTGGCCAGCCGCGCCGCCGCCACATTCCCAGCGGACGATTTTGACCAGATCCTATTTTGCAACTTTTTTTATCTGCACCGCACGGAAATGACCGTGATTAAGAATTTGTATGAACGTGGCAAGGCATCTTTGATTATCCAGGGAGACCAGCGCCGCTGGCCGGCCCTAAGACGCATCGCCGAAAAGTTTGGGCAGCCCATTGTGGAAGGCCGGGAGGTGGCACCGACGAACTTTCATATGAAGGTCTACGGCGTCTTTGACATGCATGCGCAGGCTGCTTTGGTGGCGCAGATTTTGCAGTCTGTTAAGGACCAGGAACATACCGTCGTGGTCTTACCTAACCCGGATTTTATTCTTCCGCTGTTGTCGGCCATTGGCCCGGTGGTGGGAGACTTTAACATTTCCTTAGGATATCCCCTGAAACGGTCGTCCTTGTATGCGCTCCTGGAGGCCGTGGTTTCCGCCCAGAAGAGCATGAAAGGAGATTTGTATTATTCCCGCGATTACTTGCGCCTGTTGCGCCATCCCTTGGTCCAAGGTTTGCAGATCGGGTTGGAACCGGGAGTTTTAGGGGTGCTCATCCATCACTTGGAGGAAATTTTGACGGGTTCCCTGCAATCTCCCATCAGCGGCCAGCTCTTCTTAAGCCAGCAAGACATCCTCGGCGATGAATTGCTCTTTAGCCAGACCAGCGCTGCCCTCAAGGCCATGGATCTTGTGATTGGACCGCCGCGTTTAAGAAAAGCCATGGAACAACTGCACCAGCAATTTTTTGCCGGTTGGAACCAGCTGTCCACGTTCACCGGGCTTGCCCAGGTCATGGATGGTTTTTGCGCTCTGGTGAGCTTGCAGTCGGGAGTGTCTGTTTATCCTTTTAATGAGCGGGTCAGTGTGCGTTTGATGCAGATTGCCGCGGAGTGGTCCGGGGCCAAGTTTGGGGGAGCGCCCTTCGACCGTCTGGATTTGCTGCGCATCATGCAGGAGCGTTTGGGCCGCGAGATGATTGCTTTCAGCGGTTCACCGCTCAAGGGCCTGCAGGTGCTGGGGCTGTTGGAGACCCGCAGTTTGAGTTTCGACACCGTCATTGTCGTCGACGCAAACGAAAAGGTGCTGCCCAATTTAAATATTTATGAACCGCTCATCCCTCGGGAAGTCATGATCAAAATGAATTTGGACCGGCTTGAGTTGGAAGAAGAGATCCAGCGCTATCAGTTCATGCGCTTGATTGCTTCGGCCAAAAACGTGCATTTGATTTACCAGGACCGGCCGGACAAAGAACGCAGCCGTTTCATCGAGGAGCTCATCTGGCAGCAGGAGCAAAAAGCCGGCAAACTCGACGTGGTGCCCATCGCGCGGCCTGCCTTTCGGGTGGCCTTAAATGAATCCCGCTGCAGCGTCCCTAAAACCGCGGACATCATGCAGTTTTTAAAAGCTTTTACTTTTTCCGCCACCAGCATCAACACGTATCAGCGGAACCCGTACGAATTCTATTTAAATTATGTTTTGGGCCTGCGGGAAAAAGAAGACCTGCTCGATGAACCCGAAGGCCGCCATATTGGCACGTTTGTGCACGGCTTGCTGGAGGATGCTTTTGCGCCGTGGGTGGGCAAGAAACCTGTCATCGGGGCAGATTTTCGGCGCAATTTCAACCGGCTCTTCGAGGCCCGTTTTCACCGGCAGTTTGGCCGGGGGCTAAAATCCGACGCCTTTTTGATGAAGGTGGTGCTGGAAAATCGCCTGGGCCGTTTTTTGGATGCCGAGGCCATCCGTCTGGAGGAAGAAGTCCGGGAAATATTATTTATCGAGCGCCGGTTTGAGGATGTCATTCCACTGTCCTGCGGCCCGGTGCGTTTCAGTTACAGGGTAGACCGGGTGGACCGCCTGCAAGACGGCACGGTGATGGTTTTAGATTATAAAACCGGAGGCGGCGCCCCTAGTGAGCCGTCTTTTCAAATGCCCTTGTATTTGTACTATTTGCACAAACAATATCCCCAGGATCGCATCAATGCCGCGCAGTACCAATTAAAGACCCTCTCGATCGACAAATACATTACTGCCAAGAACGTGCTGCCCCGGGCCCAAATGATCGAAGGGTTTATTAAACAATTGGATGAGGTGGTGGGAGAAATATTTAATCCCGAAATTCCTTTTGCACAAGCCCACCTTGATATAGAATGAAATTTATCAGGTCAAATTTATGTCTAAAACCATTCTGATCGTTGACGATGAACCGGTGATCCGGGAAATTGCCAAGCGCAAGCTCGTCGAGCGGGGGTATGAGATCATGACCGCGACCGATGGCCTGGATGCGCTGGAACAGCTCAAGAAAAAGGTCCCTGACCTCATCCTCCTGGACATCCAGATGCCGAACATGAACGGCTACACGTTTATGATGGAGAAAATGAAGGTCTCTCAGTATATACCTATTCCCGTCATCGTCCTCACGTCCCACAGCGAAATGGAACCCTTGTTTAAGCGGCATGGCGTGCGGGCCTATCTTTTAAAACCCCTCGAGTTGCCCGCCTTATTGTCCAAAGTTGAACAGATCGCCGGCCCTGCCGGCCCTGCCGAAAAAGTGAGCTGATTGACGCTGGCAGGCTTTTATGTTAGTTTAATCCCTTATGATTAAAGACAATGTGCACAAGGTGCGGGCCAAAATTGCCCAGGCTTGCCAGGCGTCCGGGCGTTTGCCCGACGAGGTGACTTTAGTCGGGGTCACAAAATCGGTGCCCCTGGAAGCTGTGCGCGAGGCCGTTGAGGCCGGCATTCGCGACATTGCCGAGAACCGCATGCCGGAAGCGCAGCAGAAATTCCCCCTGCTGTGCGCCCAGTATCCGCAACTAAAAACCCATTTGATCGGCCACGTGCAAACCAATAAAGCCCGCGAGGCCGTGGTGGTTGGCGGGCTCATTCATTCTATGGACAGTTTTAAGTTAGCCAAGGAACTCGAAAGACAGGCCGAGAAATTGGGCAAACGGGTAGACATTTTGGTGCAATTTAATACTGCCCGCGAACTGCAAAAGTTCGGGGCCCCTCCCGAAGAGGCGTATGAATTGATTGAGGGCATCAGCCGCTTGACATTTGTCCATATCAAAGGACTTATGACCATGGCCCCGCTGACCGAGCAGGAAGGCACTATCCGCAAAACATTTTCCGATTTAAGGTCGCTGCGGGACGGTCTGAGTTTGCGTTTCGGCGGGCATCCTAAAGTTGAACTGGACATTTTGTCCATGGGCATGAGCGGCGATTTTCAAATCGCCATTGAAGAAGGGTCAACGATGGTGAGAGTCGGCTCGGCAATCTTCAAATGATTTCAAAATTAATGGTTGTGCTTCTTGGCATTTCTTGCTGGCCCACCGTTGTTTTGGGAGAGAAAATCGATTCTCCTCTATTCTATCTTTAGCAGGGAGAACTCTATAAAAATCAAAATAAAAACGAACAGGCTCTGGAAGCATACAAGACAGCCGTAACCATAGATCCTAACAAGGCCAGCACCCATGTATCTTTAGGACAAATTTATTCCAGATTGAAAGACTACGACAATGCTATTCACGAGTTTGAATTGGCATTGAAGCTAGACACAAAAACTGCTGCGGATGTCTTTCCTTCACTTATTTTCATATACGTGTTTAGGGATGATGTTAAAGCCGTGGCCTATCTTAAACAATTAAAAGCCATTGATCCCCAGGCTGGACGTAGTCTCGCTAATCAAGTCTTTCATGCACGAATTTGGGGGTTAAAGGAGGAGGACGGGGGATTTGAAAGTCAGCATACGTTCATCGATCAGAGAGAAGCGAGTAGTAAATTTTTTGAGACTATGGAGAAAGCAGACGCCTTGGTTAAATCTGGTAAATATGAACAGGCCATATCCATATATTCTGAATTCTCTAAAAGAGAAACATTAACACCCAACGAAAAAGCTTACGTGTTTTATACAATAGGAACGCTTTATTCCACTAAACTGAATCAGCCACTAGAAGCTTTACCCTTTCTGAGACAGGCTATTGATCTTGATCCCGAGGAGCTCTACTATAGAATGTCTTTGTTAGAGATATACAGTCAGCTTCAGCTGGGTTCCAAGGCGTTAGAAGAAATCAACAAACTGTTAAAAATTGATCCACATAATAAGATTGGTTTATTTTTTGAAGGTGGATTGTATTTTGAAAAAAGGAATTGGCCAAAGGCAATTGAGAGTTGGCTGAAATTAAGAAATATCGACCACATATTATTTGCCTTGATAGAGGAAGAATATAATAAAGCGAAGGACTTGAGCCAAAAATGAGCATGTTAGATATTGCTATCGTCGGGGGCGGTAACATGGGTGAGGCCTTGATCAAAGGCTTGCACAAATCCCATCGGGTATCTGTGAGTGAGGGCAATGCCGCTCGCGTGAAATACCTCAAATCCAAATACCGCGTCACCGCAGCATCCGCGCCTGATATTTTGGCGCAATCCCGGGTGATCATCTTTGCGGTGAAACCGCAGGACATGGAGGCCGTGCTTGGCAATGTAGGCCCGGCGGGGGAACGGCTCTTTATTTCCATTGCTGCCGGTTTGAGGACCACATATTTTGAAAAGCATTTGGACGGCAAGCCCAAGGTGGTGCGGGCCATGCCCAACATGCCGGCGTTAATAGGTGAGGGAGTAACCGGTCTTTGCCGAGGCAAATATGCGTCGCCGGCGGATTTAGCGACCGCCCAAAAGCTTCTTTCTGCACTAGGGAAAACGCTGGTGGTTAAAGAATCCATGATGGATGCTTTGACCGCCGTCTCTGGCAGCGGCCCGGCGTATGTGTTTTTGTTTGTGGAAGCTTGGATGGCTGCGGCAAAGACTTTAGGTTTTAATAATGCCGAAGCCAGACTTTTGGTATATCAAACGCTCACCGGAAGCGCTCATATACTAGAGAAGGCTGGGCTGGACGCCCGCACCCTGCGCGCCAAAGTCACCTCCAAAGGCGGCACCACCCAAGCGGCCTTGGAGGTTTTGACTAAAGGCAAATTCGATCGATTGATCAACCAGGCATTACTGGCGGCCCAAAAACGCGCCGGGCAGTTGGCAAAATAATATGCGCACGCTGGTCCCAGCCATAGCTTGGGGTGTGTTATACTTAATTCATAAGGAGGATATTTTTATGAATACTGCTAAACAAGAGGTGAGGTCATTGTTGCAAAAATTGCCTGATGAGTGTACTTTAGAGGACATCCAATATCATCTTTATGTGATCGAGAAGATTAATAAAGGTATCCAGAGAGCAAAGCAAGAAGGGGTCGTTTCACAGAAGGAAGTTGAAAAACGGTTAGGAAAATGGATTACAAAGTAATATGGTCTCCTGAAGCAATTGAGGATGTGGAATCCATTGCCCAATACATAAGCCGGGATTCAAGATTTTACGCGAAGTCAACAGTCTCTAAAATTATTGATTTTTCCCGCAGTGTAGCCAAATTTCCAAGAATGGGTCGAGTCGTTCCGGAGTTAAAGGACACAAAGATTAGGGAACGGTTAGTTTACAGTTATCGGTTAGTGTATAAATTTGAACGCACCCGCATTCTCAGTGTTGCCATTATCCACGACAAACGGTCTTTTGATTCCATATCTGAACGTTTTGGTGAAAAATAGGTCTTTAGCTTCGGAGTATCTATGGCCATCGTCGGCGTCATCGGCGGCAGGGGCACATGAAAGGGACAAAGCGCACACGTGAAAAAAATTCTTAACATTTTTTCTCTTCTATTTGTTCTGACCCCACTCGTTTGGGCAGACCCTCAACCTGCCAGAGACGACCCTCGAGAAATTGCGGACAGCAATACTTTGAGCT
>JAKFXC010000007.1 GCA_021731625.1 Candidatus Omnitrophota bacterium | reverse complement strand
GAATGCCGGAATATTCGGAGGCAATCACCGGGACCCCGCAGGCCATGGCCTCCATCAAGACCACGGGCAGCCCTTCCTTCACACCGTCCTTGGCCGTTATCGACGGGACGATGACGATGTCGTGTTACTGAAAAGCCCGCACAACATCCTCTTGGGAACGGTAGCCTACAAAATCCACATCCTGCGACACTTCTTCGGTTTTTGCCAAAGTTTTCAAGTCTTCCCTCAAGGGGCCATCCCCGATCAGAGTTAACTTGGCGGGGATCTGGTTTTTTTTCAGTAATGCCATCGACTGGATCAAATACCGAAAACCCTTCACCTCGATCATGCGGCCAATGCCCAGCAAACGGACCAAACCCGGCGTCTTCAACTCATGATGGTCGGGTGAGAACGCATAAGCTGTCAAATCCAGGCCGCAGCGGACCACATGGCATTTCTCCCGGCAGGGATAAATGGTTTCCAAATGTTTGCGGCTATGGTCGGAAATTGTGCCGATCCATTGCGCTCGGCGAATCTTCTCTCTTAAACCAATCATGCCTTTCACAGACTTAATCGAGCCCGTGTGGTTGGTTATACTAAACGGAACGTCCAACAAACCTGCGCAGTACATGGCCTGGGTGGCGGAAACATTCATAAAATGGGCATGAATGTGCTGTATGTTCTGACGCAGCATGTGCCGGGCCAAATAGGTAGCGATGCCAAAATGATAAACCATTTTTAAGTAATGCAACGGGTGACGCTCTTCATTGGTCAAGGCTCTCAGCAACGTCCTAAGATACAGCGACGGATAACGGAACATGAAAAAGAGCTTTGCCCCGATGAGCTCTTTTATTTTCAGCGGATACAAATAAATCGTCCGGTCCACCAAGGACCTCTCCTGCGGGGTCAAGGTGTCCGACGCGTCGGGCCGGATGCCGTAGAGTTCAATGTCCAGGCCCATGGCCTGCATTTCCCGCACTTCTCGCCGGAGAAATGTGTGAGACAAAGACCCGAAGCATCCTGTGATATAAGCAATGTTCTTCACGTGGTTTTGTTAGCACTGTCCAGGAAATAGGATTTGAGCATCAAGCCGGTGAAAAACCAAAAGTACCAATTGAAGGTCAGGTAATGGAGCAAATTGTCCGAGGTACAGATAATCATATAGCTCAGTACGAAAGCAACCATGATGGCATACCGCTTGGACAGCCCTCCTTTCAGTTTTTTCATCGCTGAAAAAAACCGAAAGACATACTCTTTAAAAAGGAGCAAAAAAGGCAAAAGGCCAGCCAGCCCCATCTCAAAGGCGATTTCCAAATAAGTATTGTGCGCCCCCGATCCAGAGCCAACCGCATTTTTAAAAAATTGCAGGGTCGTCGGTTTAAAGGACGCTAAGCCATAGCCAAACCACGGCCTTTCCTGGATCCAGGGCAAAGCGCTCTTCCATAATTCCTTTCGCCAGGCAAAGGAGTTGAGTTTACGGTATCCTCCCGGCGTGTTCCCCTGGAACAGGTCCATGACCCGGTTCTGGACCTCCGGGTGAAGAAAAGCAAGGAAGGGTAAAACCATGGCCGCCCAAAGGTACCGGCGCTCGCTCAGCAGACCGTAGATCAACAAGCACATCCAGACCGCCACCCAAGCACTCCTGGTTTGCGTCATCAATAAGATGAAAAAGACATTGATGATCAGAAGGAAAATCAAGTTTTTACTAAACCGGCTTAACGTAAAAAAACCTCCTTGAAGGATCAAAAAGCACAATGTCAAAACAAACATAGCATAAAAGGCCAGTTGATTGGGGTGATGAAAAAACCCCTGGACCCGGCCGTCGGGCAAATTGCCAGTTAAAATATGCAGGTTGGTGCCCAAGATCGGGACGAGCGTGGTCCAGAATAAAACCTTAAGCCACTGGTCTCTGTCGGCGGTGGTGCGAATGATAAAAAATGGCAGGATGGCCATGACAAAATAGGTCGTCAGATTTAAGGCCAGCCGTATCCCCGTAAACGGCACCGAAGAATACGTACAACTTATAAAAGCAACGGCAAGAAAGAAAATCCACACCCGGAGAAAAGGGAGTTTTTTAAAAGTCTCCGACTCCCGGACGGCAAAATAGCAGCCCAAAAGAATGACCAGCAAGTTGAACCCGGCCCCAATACCCATGCCTCCTTCGCCCAACCGGCTCAAATCGAAGAAGGGTTCGAAGGGAATCCGGGTAAATAAAATAATGAGCAGCATCAGGATCGGATTAATGATCAATACCAGGAGCACGATCAATGCCAAAGGCATGCCCATCAGGAACAACGGGTTTGAACTTGCTTTTGGCATGATCATCAAGAGCAGGTTCGCGCAGACGATAGCGGCGCCAATGGTCACCAGATATTTCCCCACCTGTACCCCTCTATGTTTTGGCCGTCAACTCTTCAAAGAGACGGACGTATCTCCTGGAAACCTCTTTAATATCAAATCTCTTTCTAAATTCAACAATATCCGCTATAGCTTGCGCCTTGTTATGCCGGCCGATCAACTCAGCGGCTGCATTTGCGAAATCTTGCGGCGCGTCCGAGGATACTTCTACGCCGATATTTGGATTCACCACAATATCCGAGGTAATGCCCTCCATTTTGCGGCAAGCAATCGGAAGCCCCGACAAGCCAGCCTCAATCAAGGTATTCGGCAAGCCCTCCCGTAACGCGCAGTGCAGCAGGGCATCAGAGATGCGCATCAATTCATTCACATGATCCACCAGACCTAAAAATTGGATGTTCCGAATTCCCTCGGCCTTAACCTTCGTTTGCAAGAACTGATAAAAAGGGTTTGATTCCGTGTTTTTGGGTCCGGCAACCAACAAAACCGCCGCTGGGAGTTTGCCATTTAGAAACTTCCAGGCATCCACCATGAAGTTATATCCCTTTCGTTCGTCGATTTGCCCCACCGCTAGAAACACATGTGAATATTGGTCATAACCTAATTTTTTCTTGAGGCGCGCCTTTTCGCCAGGCTCGGTCAGGAAGAATTTGGATGTATCAACCCCGACGGGGATGACTTCTAATCTAGATTCTTCGATACCCGCCATTACAGACAACTTCCTTAATTGCGTCGAGATGGGGATGATTTTATCCACGCATTTTAAGCAAGGGTAAAATAAAAAACCCAGCTTCCTTTTTTTCAATGACAGCGGATCATCGTCCCCCACCAGGGTCAACTCAAGGATGGTTTTTCTATTAAACAGCTTACAGACAAAGAACAGGAATATTTCGAAACTGTTGGCCCCATGAAAGAATATGACCTTGTATTCAGGGTGCTGGAGAATAAAAAAAAATAATTTAAGGCAGTACACCAGTTCTCTTATTTTAAAGAGCGCCGGCTGGGAAAAATACGTACCTATTTTATAGACCACCAAACCCTGGTAAGACTCCACCGCTGTTTTTCCGGAACGATTGTTCGTAATGAACTCGGGCTGCATCCCATCTTTGACCAGCTGTTTGGAAAGATAGATGGCCTGGACTGTTGCCCCGGCAAACTGGGGCGGGAAAAGCCGGGTCACCATTAGAATTTTCATCGAGAAATCAACCCCAAGCTCAAGATGCGGCATGTTTTCCTAAAGACCGCACCTGTAAACAGCCCAAAATTATGGATATCCGGATTGCTCTTAAATGCCCGCAAGTAGGTGCGGAACGCTGCCGCGGTCTGACCCTGCTCAAATTGCAGGTTGCCGACCATATAATTAACCCTTGCCAAACCGGCCTTGACGTCGGGGGCCAAACCCTGTTCCATTAGAAATGCTCGGTTTTTAGCATAAAAACTGATCAACACCTGCTCATGAAATTGGGAACAGATCAGAAAATTATTGGTCAGGTTGCTGGAATGGATCCGCCTCTTCACCAGAGGCTTGCTGGACACATAAACAGGAGTCACCATCGCGCACCTTAACCAGTAGTCATAGTCTTCGCATTGTCTGAGTTCCGGTTTGAATGTCCCCACTTTTTCAACCACTGATTTTCTAAAAACGGTAGTGAATGTCCCAACGAAATTTCCTTTCAACAATTTCCCCAAAATGTAGTTTTTGGTGAGCAACTGATCATACTGGAAATCTTTCATTTCCCTTAAGGCCATAAAATGGCTCGCTTCTGTGCCGGCCAGCATATTCCAATAGTCGCTGCAGCAAAAGCCGATTTCAGGCAGGCGCTTAAAAACAGAAATTTGATGTTCTAGCTTTTCAGGAAGCCACATGTCATCCGCGTCCAAAAAAGCGATCCATTCCCCCCTGGCCAAACTTAGGCCGGCATTCCTGGCTGACCCGACGCCCTGGTTGGTTTGAAAATGGTAAGTGATCCGCCCAGGGTGTTTCTTGATGAGCGATTCCACAACGGCCCGGCTGTTGTCGGTGGATCCATCGTCCACCACAATGATTTCAAAATTTTGATAGGTTTGGTTGAGGATGCTCTCTATGGCCTGACCTATGAAAGCCCCGTAATTGTAATTGATGACAATAACACTGACGGTTTCACCATTTTTCATTCAGAACTCTCTTCTTAAGTCCTCTTAAGATGACATACCGGGAGAAATACCAGGCATGCTTCAGGGAAAAAAGGTGTTTTAAGCGGACCTTGGCATACTCCTCGGTGGTGATTGAACCTTGCTGATAGCTGCGTCCTCCAGATACGTAGTTGGCGATTTCCTTGTCCACGTAGAAGAACCCGTTGGGATTGTACTTGTAGGCCCGGACCAACCATTCGTAATCAGCGGCATACTTATATTGGCAATCGAAATTGCCGATCTTGCTAAATAATGAGCGGTGCGCGAACACGGCCTGATGACAAATGGTTTTCTGAAGAAAATCATCCAGGGTTCGGATCGCAAACTGCCCATTAAATAATTCGACGGGGCCGGAAACATTACTTTGTTTTACCCGCCCGTAAATAAGAGTTTTGGAGGGGTCTCCTAAAAATACTCGGGCGATGCCGCTTAACACATCCTCGTCGATCAAAGTATCGTCCGCATTTAGAAAATACACCAGGTCGCCCGTCGAGATCGCCAGCCCTTTGTTCATCGCATCGTAGATTCCCTGATCTTTTTCCGATATGACCTTATCAATCTTGGTTCCAAATTTCTTAATTACGTCCAACGTCTGATCGGTTGACGCCCCATCGACCACAATGTATTCGATGGCCGGATAGTTTTGACGCAGGACAGATTGAATAGTGCGCTCAATGGCGGCTCCGGCGTTGTAACAAACGGTGATAATGGAAATTTTCATTGTTTCTAATGTTTCTTTGAAATCGAACTTTCCGAACGCTGAGAACAGTAAGTCTCCAGAGCTTTGCGCCAAGGAAGGACGGTAACGCCATTTTTTAATTTCCTGGAACTGCTATCTTTAAATGAAGCAACGTGGACTTTTACTGAGGGGAATTTTCTACGAAAGGCCGTTAATGTATCCTCGGATACAGCCTCTGAAGATGTCTTGCATTCAAATGCCATCAGGGGCCCTTTAGGCCCCGTGACCAGCAGATCGATTTCATGTTTTCCTTCTCTCCAAAAGGAGAAATCATCAGGTCTTTCATAATAATCACGGAGGCGCTTTAACTCATTGTAAAAAAATGTCTCAAACAAATGCCCTTTTTCCTGCGGCGTTGGAGGGTCAACCAACCGGTTTTGCAGGGCCCGAACTACCCCGCAATCAAAAAAATAAAATTTCGGCCTGGCCTTTTTACGTTCACTGCGGTCCCAGGGCCATAAAAACGATCCTAAAAGAGTGTCTTCAAGGATGGAAAAATATTCTTTGACCGTACTCATAGGGACCGCCGAGTCACGGGCAATGGCGGCAAATTCAATTGTTTCGCCGTTCATTTGTGAGGCGACGCTTAAAAACCGCTGAAAAGCGCCAATATTGCGCGTTAACGCTTCCGCTTGGACTTCCTCTTTAATATAAATCGTCCCATAAGTTTTTAAACGGCGCCTGGCATCATCCTCTTTGTTCTCCAACAGGGAAGAAACGATGCGCGGCAATGTCCCATAGGCCAATGCCCTGGCAATATCAAACACGTGCCCCACCTCGATTGAAGTCAACGGGTGCAGCCTCAAATCAAGCGCCCTGCCCCCTAAAAGGTTGACACTTCCGCGCCGCAGCTTCCTCGCGCTTGAGCCGGAGAGGATAAATCTTAAATTTAATTCTTCAATGCCCTTCTGGACATAATCTAAAAGCGCCGGTACACGCTGTATCTCATCCACAATGACCAGTTGCCCGCTCTTTAAAACCCCTAACTGTTCCCAAAATTCCTTTGGTGAACGTTTCAGCCGGAGCTCTTCTTCGGGGTCTAAAAGGTCAACAAACAAATCTGCCCTTAGCCGGCGCAATAAAAAGGTCTTGCCTGTCATGCGCGGCCCAAACAGAAAAAGCGAATCTGAAATATGCTCTAATTTAAGGAGTCTCTGGAATTCCATGATTAAAGAATAACATATTTATGTTATTTGTCAAGCTTAAATAACATATTTATGTTATTTAAACGACCATTTATTATCTTTGTAAGAGACGATTCCTTTGTACCTGAGTGTCTTTAGAAAACCCAAATGCCGGATCATTTTCTGCAGAAAAAATACTCTGAAACCGTCCAAAACATGTGTCGGTTCCGTGATTGCTCTAAATTCCTCTAAATACTTCCCGCGCTCATCGGACAATTGGCCGCTGTGTTTTCGAAAGCCGGCAAGGCAACTTTCCACAATGTATAAATCTTCAAGTCCGGCGAAACAATGCCAGAGGTAAAAATCGCCGGCATATTTGTGTTTTGTTAACTTGTCCGGATCGATGGTTCTGATTAGCTCCCTTCGCCAAAATGTCGACTCCTGCTGGATGTGAGGGAGCTTAAGTCCGCAAATGCCTTTTCTGATCCAATCCCTGGGATAAGCAAATGGCAAATGGCAGCTGGTGATTTGTCCTTTGTGGTTAAATATCATAGGCATGCCGGTCAGCCACTTTATCTCGGGAAAACCATGGAATACCTCCTCAACCGTGGAAAAACTATTTGGCAAATACATATCGTCGGCGTTGATATAGGCAACGATGTCTCCGGTGACGCCTGCAAGTCCCTTGGTCAGCGCATCGTACATGCCGAAATCCTTCTCGCTGATGCATTGCATACGGACTCTCTTGCAGCGAATGGGTATACTCCCCTTCTCCAAATTCCCTTGGTAGTCCCGGGCAATGGCCATGGTTTTATCGGTCGACTGGCCATCGACGATCAAATACTCAATTTCAAAATCTCCCTTTTGCGAAATCACACTCTCGATGGTTTCCGCGATATACTTCTCAGCGTTGAAGCAGGGTGTAATAATGGAGATTTTCATAGTTATAGATAACGTGTGTATCTTATTTTATTTGGTGCTTAGATCACAACCCCTCTTACCATGAGGATATCTTTCCTTTTCCACATACCGTTCAATAAGGAAAGGGATTGATTGCTTTCCTTCCTCTTAAGACCAGACATGGAACTCAAATTGGACGCCGATCGTAACTGGCGATTGACCTCAAATAGGGTTTTAAGATACGGGGCGTACACCCTCTTACGCAATACTTGGGATGGAGTGGTTTGGTAGTCTTCCCAACCAGGATTATATCTCCATGGGGTGACTTGCTTTAAGCCATGGAAATGAAAAAATATGAGCGCCTGGCCATCCACAGTTACGTGTCGGTCATATCGGAGTTGGTAGTTGCTCACGTTCCAGGGCGCTAGATTAGCCCCTTTATGCTCCAGCACAATGACCTTCCGAAAACGGGTAGGCCAATCGTCTAAGTACTTCTGGTCAGCGAATCGATGGCCTTCCAGGCGATCGTAGCACCACTCAATGCAACTTTCCCTCCACCAGTTCAGGCAGGAGTGGCCATCCGCATCTTTTCTAAACGACAACCAGCCGACGTTATATTTTCCGTAGACTTCTTTTTCCTTCTTTATTTTAGAGGGAAAGCGGTGGCCAATGATGGCAATGGAACACGCTCCCATTTCGTCAAATACAGGCGTTGGGTCGGCAAATAAAAACAAATCGGCATCAAGATAGGTGATCAGGTCAACTTCTGGGTGATTCTTAAAAACGTAGAGTGGTAGCGACGGAGTGCAGGTGAAATAATACTCAATGCGAGAGCGATTGGCTTTGGCTACTGCTAAGGGCGCGTCACCCTGCTCGAATGTTTCAAGAGCGATTGGGTGTATCCGGGGAAGCTTAAGTTCCGCCAAAATTCGGTACGCAACATCATCCATGCACAAGATCCATAACTGAAAATCCGGGCAATGCGCACACATGGAGCGGTATAAAGCCAAACCACGGGAGAGGTAATGCTGATCAAAGTAGGTGCAAAAGTATCGCATCAGCGGAGCCCCGCTTGATGACGGAACTGATTGGCAACTTCGCAGACATATTGGACTTGGGCTTCGCTCAGCTGCGGGAACATGGGAAGACTACAAATTTCCTTTGCCGCTTGCTCGGTATTGGACAAAGGTACCACTTGGGCGAGGCGATTTTGATAGGCGGGCTGCATATGAACAGGAACGGGGTAATGGATTGCGGTGCCTACTCCCTGCTGCTTCAAATGTTCTGCGAGAGCATCGCGGGTCCGGGAGCGCACCACATACTGATGATAGGCGTGCGCTGCGCCGGCCGTTGTCGTCGGGAGGTCCAGATCAGTATTGCGGAGAAGATTGTCATACATCACAGCGATATCATTACGCCGCGTTGTATCCGCTGTCAGGTAATTGAGTTTAACGTTTAAAATGGCGGCCTGCATCTCATCCAGACGAGAATTTCCGCCGGGCATATCGCTGATGTAGCGTTGCCGCCAGCCATACTGCTGAAGCAACCTCACTTGCTCTGCCAACGATGGGTTGCTGGTAACCACCATGCCACCATCGCCTAAGGCGCCTAAATTTTTGGTGGGATAGAAACTGAATGCCGCCAGGTGTCCCCACACGCCGGTCTTCTTGCCATTCAGGGTAGCCCCATGACTCTGGGCGCAGTCTTCGATCACATGCATCTTGTGGTGACGTGCGATCTCGACAATCACCGGCATATCTGTCGGATGCCCATACAAATGCACGGGGATGATGGCCTTGGGGTTTCCCTGAGGAGGACGAGCCAAAGCCGCGGCCAAGCTTTTAGGATCCATCGTATAACTATTGGGATCAATATCGACCAATACCGGAGTTGCGCCGGTCAATTCGATGGCCGCAACTGTGGCGACGGCGGAGTGTGAAACGGTAAAGACTAAATCTCCTGGCCCCACGCCGCAAGCTCGAAGCGCAAGTTCCAGCGCGTCGGTGCCATTACCGACGCCGACGGCGTGGCTTACGCCAATATAAGAGGCAAAAGCTTTTTCAAAGGTCTCAACCTCTTTACCTAAAATGTACCAGCCACTATCCAACACCCGCTTGATGGCAGCGTCGATTTCAGCTTGGTGGGCCTGATAGCCGGCTTTGGGGTTACACTGTGGTACGTTCATAAATAATGCTCAATGTGTTTGCGGTAATACTCCAACGTTTTAGCCAGGCCCTTTTGAATGTTCACCTGGGGACTCCAGTTTAACTCGGAGCGAATGAGCCGGTCGTCGGCATAGTAGTCGCCGATGTCAATGCGCTTGCGTTCGGCAGGAAACTCCCTGGCATTAAACGTGCCTTTGCCATTGGCGGCCACTAGAAGATCGGCGAGGTCCTTCAAACTGATCACCTCACACCCGCCTAAGTTAAAAACTTTGCCATTGGCTTTTTCACTGGTGGCGGCGAGCAAACAGGCTTCCACCGCGTCATCCACATACGTAAAATCCCGCAACTGCGCGCCACCCCACACATCAAAGGGCTTGCCTTCCAGCACCAACTTGATCCAAATGCCTAAGAAGGTCTGCCGGGCATCTTTGACCCGCATGCGAGGACCGTAGGTGTTGGTCAGGCGCAGCGCGCAAGAGCGGATGCCATAGACATTGTTATAAAGGATGTGATACCACTCCCCTGCCATTTTATTGATGCCATTGACGTCGGTCGGGCGCAACAGATGCGACTCATCGACGGGAAGTCGCTCCGGTTTGCCATAAATCTGGCGGGTGCTGGCAAAAATAATTTTAATGTCCGAGTTATGCTTGCGGCAGGATTCCAAGATGGACAACTGGGCCCGACAGTTGATTTCCAAGTCGGTGTTAGGATCTTGCATCGAGTCGAGGTGGCTGGTTTGCCCGGCCAGGTTAAAGAGGTAGTCCTTGTCCTTAACCAAATTTTGCATGCTGTGCGCATCGCGCACGTCGGAAATGTTGACTTTGACCTTGTCTTTGATCTCGCTAATATTAAACACATTCCCACCATATTCGGGAATCAAGCTGTCGACTAAGGTGACGTCTGCCCCCAACTCAACCAGTCGAGCGGCTAGGTTGGAACCAATAAATCCTAGGCCCCCGGTAATGAGAATCTTCTTGTTTGAGAAATTGTATGCACTCATCGCTGGCCCACCGCTGGCTTGATGGCTTCCATAAAAAATAAATCCGGTTTAATCACCTGGCCATCAGGCAAGGTGTCCAGATGAAATCTGTTCCAGTCAGGAATTTGACTGGTATGCGCATCCTGCAATTGAGGATTGGAAAAACCCGTTTTCGTAAGCAAACGGGACAGCGAATAACGATCGTACATCCATTGATGCACCTCTCCCCCCAAACGAAAACGGCCAATCTCCAGGGCCCGCGTGTCTTCTTCTCCAAGCAACCACGACAACATCTGAGATTTAAACGAGTGTCTCCGGCGTGGCGACTCGGCAGCATTAGCTCGCAATGTTTTTACCAAATGCCGCCCTTCTTCACCAATCCGTTCATAGACAAAAGCCTCATTAGGTATCGGGTTCTTAAGATAGTCCATCATCCTGCCACCGCTTTTTTCGCGCACCATCTGGTCAAAAAGTTCCAGCAGGATCCAGTCATAATCGTTTGCCGCAGCTTTGTCACCCTTCATAGCCCCTGCCAGTTTGGCTAAATACAGCTGGCACATTTTTTCCAAATCAGGCAAGCCTATGCGGACGATGCCGCCGGGTTTGAGAACTCGATAGCATTCGGCCAAATATTTCGCGGCATCCGGGCATCTTAAATGTTCAAAGACCGCGACATGATACACCACATCGCAGCTGCCGTCGGCAAATGGAATCCCGCGGCTAAGGTCGTGTTGGATGACCTCAGGACATTGCGGCGCAATGTCGATATTGATCCAATCCGGATGATATCGCGTGCCGCAGCCGAGATTAAGATATTTGGCCGCTGGGGGCAATGATCGCTCCTTGGTATTGAAACTCGACCGGTGAAGGCATTTTGTCCACATTGTTAAAGGTGGCTGTAATCTTACAATTTTTAGGTAGCTGTGCTTTGAAGCGTTCCCTTGAAAAAATCCAACTTGGATAGCTTGCCTGATAAATGCTCGGAGGGACATTTTGCACACACAGTTTGTCCGTGGGGCCATCCCAAAACGGAGTTCTATCCATAATAAGGTCGCAGCTTAACTTTAAGAGCTCATGTAACTCTTCGTAAGGGCGCTCCAAATATTGCAAAACACTACACAGTATGACCACATTGGGCTTAGTCTGCTTAAGGCAGTCACTGACTTGCGCATAGAATTTAAGATGTTCGTCTTCGAAATATTTTTTCCCTGCCTCTGCAAATTTTGGCTGCTCAACGATGTTCCATTGCACATGGGGAAGGTCAGTGAGAAATGCGCGATTTTGGAAATAGGTACTGCCTAGAGAACCTCCGAAATCTAAAACGTTAAGATGGCCTCTCGCTTTGGCCGCTGCCTGCAGTAAACCAGCCAACAAAGGCCAGGAATATTCAATTTCATCAAACAAAACAGAATCGCGTTCAAAGACGGCCTCGCCATTTTTGACCTTCAGCAAAGCCGATTTTGTTTTCTCGAGTATAACGGAAGAATCGTATCCAGTACTGGCGGCCATGGCTTCCTTCCAGCTGCGATAATCCCCCGAAAGGCCAAAATTCGCAGCATTGGGAACACGCCGTCGGGTTACCATCCGTACTATTTCGTTTAAAGTTCTTACCATTTCTTATTCCGGGTCATCACGCGTTTTGCTTTTGATAGTACCCGACGCCCCAAATCGTAAAGTGGACTCGGAGGCTTTGGACGGGAGCCGCAAACCTTTTGATGCAAGCTGCCACAATCGGGATTCTCTATCGGTTCAGGCCATTGGATCGGTATAGGTGGCGCAGGCTGGAGCGGTGGATTTTTTATCCATAGTTCATTTTTGGCATTGGTCGCTTGAGCATCAAAGCCGATGTGCTCCACCATGCTCCATGGAGGCCGTAAACATAAACCCCTATTAAAAATGTGCCAATATAAAAGTCGTACCGCCCAGATGTTCCGCTGCAGTTCCTCATTGGCCATATGTACCAAGTCAGCGCCATATTTATAGATATCCATTCCTTGCGCTTCACATTTTTCCATCAGGGTCTTGGCATCTATTTCCATTCCCTTCCATGCCCGAGGCCAGGTCCCCCACACCCAGCATTCGGCCCGGCCATCAAAATATGGCTTATTGGTGACATTTTTAGGCGTCAATAAAGGATGCGTCCATCCGGTAACGCTCATCACCCGAGGATCGTTCTTATAGTGTTCCAAGGCTGCACACAGGTAACTATACGTGCCTGGCACGCAAATCAGGTCATCTTCAAAAATAATTGCCGCATCATGCTTACTTAATACTTCCGTCACACCGGCACGTATTGATTTTCCCAATCCCATATTGGTCTCTCGTTCACAAAGCACTACCTTGCACCAATCAATCCCGCGCAACATAGCCCGGACCTCGGTCACCGCAGATGCTTTATCTGGAGTGCGGGGCGCGTCGCTGTAAGCGTAAATCAATTGCACCTTGTTTGCTTGCAAACAGTCTAAAGTACGACGCAAATGGTCGGGACGAGCGTAAGTAAAAAGAATTATTGGGATTAATGCCACTATACTCTCCTCTGATACAAGATGTCGGCGTAGGTCTCTACGTCATTCAAGACCGCGATGGATTTATAGAAACGGCCTATAACTGTCTCGACATCTTGTTTGTGCCGAACTTCAATCAACATAAATTCTATGCATACACGATCAAAGTCTATGCCTTTCAGTACTTGTGTTTCATACCCTTCTACGTCAAGAGAAAGAAGGTTAATCTTATTAATATTATGTTTGCTCAGAATCGCACCCAATGTTCTTGCAGGGACGTCAACAATGTACGTTTCCTCATTTCTGCTTAGAAATTGCTTTCCGCTTTGGATATGACTCTCCTCTTCGTCGGGACTATGTAGACCACCTTTCACCACACTCATTAGATTACAATATTGCATTTTTATTTTTTCATCACGATAGTCAGGAGAAACCAATGCACAATTTTCCACAATACATTTTGGCCGATTCTGTCGGCACTTTTCCGCCAGCGCCGGAATCGCTTCAATTAATAAGCCTTTCCATCCTCTATATTTTTCATAATACAAAGTATTGCTCTGACTGATACCGTCGTTTGCTCCTGCCTCAATAAAAAAACCGTTTTTGAAATCGATGTAAGGTATTAGCTTTAAATCCAACTCATTCAGTGAATAGGATCTTTTCTTTAGTCGTGATAAGAGTGCTCCTTTTAATCTGTTGATCATTAAATTAATCCTCTCTGATGGTCCATTGACCCATCAACAATAAAGGAGCTGAAGTCCCAAAACCTTCTCTGCCCGTTCCATAGAAGTCGCCACCTTCAATATCTAAATAGCCAATCGCATTCCGGGGCCAATCAGCCTCTTGGCCGGCTATCGTAACGCGGGCACCAATGGAATAACGACCTGCTGAGAGAGGCAGTCGGGAAACTAAACAACGAAACTCTCCTTTATACGGCAAAGTCTGAAAGCTTTGATCAACGTAAGAGCTGTATAGAACTGAGAGCGTTCCTTTATCATGAATTGAAAAGCCGATATCCGCATCTTTAAGTGGTTCCTTTTCGGATGATTGATAACCAAAAACAAACACTATGTCCATACCGCTGCGTGCGGCCATTAACCTGTTTCCAGATGAATCCTCAATGTGAAAATTCGTTAGCCTAATCTTTCCATTTCCTGATCGATCTTTTCTTTCAACCAGAGGAACATCTTTTATGATAGAAGGCAGAATAATTGCAAGATAATGCTGAATACATGCTGTCGTATTCCCCTGCATTACCACACTGCCGTCATCAATAAGAACTGCCTTCTGACAAAGATTCTCTACCGCTGTCATGTTGTGGCTCACAAAAAGTACTGTTCTGCCCTCTGTTGCCACTTCACCCATTTTCCCAAGACACTTTTTTTGAAAGGAAGCATCCCCAACGGCTAACACCTCATCAACAATCAAAATCTCCGGCTCAAGATGAGCTGCTACGGCAAACGCCAAACGCACATACATGCCGCTGGAAAAATGCTTCACCGGAGTATCTAAAAATTTTTCCACTTCCGAAAACGCAACAATGGCATCAAATTTACGTCTAATCTCCTCGCGGCTCATGCCAAGAATGGCGCCATTAAGATAAATGTTTTCCCTTCCGGTCAACTCCGGATGAAAGCCGGTGCCTACTTCCAGGAGACTGGCAACCCTTCCTTTAATGGAAATTTTTCCCGTCGTGGGCTCCGTGATCCGGCTTAAGATTTTTAGAAGCGTTGATTTACCCGCTCCGTTCCGGCCGATAATTCCAATGGTCTCTCCTTGTTTGACGTCAAAGGATATGTCCTTAAGTGCCCAAAATTCTTCTTTATCTTTACTAATCCTGCTATTGGGGTGACGAACTTTCTCAACCAACATTTTGGTCGTATTGACAATAACATCTCGTAAAGTGACATGTTGCTGATTGGTCATATGATCAATTACATAAGACTTTCCAATGCCTTCAGCTTTGATGACTGTGTTGCTCATGGCAGGTCCTCATGGATCACAGAGGCCCGCAACCTGTCCTGCAATTTATATTTCTCAAAGACCTTCCTCAATTGAACCTCATTCTGGCCCCCGATGTTGTTGATTTGGTGCAAAGTTCTAAGCTGGCTCCCGGGAATCGTGGGGAAATCAACATGGTTCATGGTGATTTTTTGACAAAGGGTACTTTTCCTAAGCGACATGGCTTTAAACCAGATATCATCGCCCGTCGGGCAAATTTCCCTAAAGACCGGCTCATTAAAAACTTCGTCATGCAAGGAAAACGGCGGATACAAGATCCCATCTTTGCCGGTCGGGAACAAACTCAAATTCGACTGTTGGCTATTATATTCCGGCCACTGGCTGTATTGGTCGATGCCCCGGTCCTTGATGCCGGTAATCAGCGTCCCCCGATAGCAAATGATGGAATTTTTGTTGAGAAGATGTGAGGTGTATAGGCCTTCCAGCCAGGTGGAAGGATATATAGTGTCATCGTCGGCAGTGACGATGACGGCATGCCGGAACCTTTTCAAAGAATAAAGCAACTTGGTATAGGACCCAATGTCCCTGACAAAATCTATGGTCAGTCCCCGCTCCTGCTGATCTCGCAGCTTTCTAGGCAGAGTGTCACTGTTGACCTGTTCCGATTCCGGAAGCCAGAGGTTAAGGTAATCGGGTTTTAAAGATTGATTAAGCAGCGACTCGATGCATAAATGGACCAGGTGCATGCGTTCAGGGATAGACGTCAGGCTGACAACAATGGGCACCGGCCGCTTGTCCACCGTGACCGCCGAATTTTTGAGAATTTGATTCAGGGTCTTATAAAAAATGTCGAGGGGATTGTTTTGGAATGGCATGGGGCACCTATGAAATCTCCTGCAAAAGCCGCGCCACTTGTTCGGGCGCGGGACCAATTTCTCGCACCAATGATGCGAGTTTTTCTGCTTTGAGCGCAATTTTCGCACGCCTAAGTGGCATAAAAAACAAGTAAAAATGCTGTAAGTGCTTGAAAACAAAAGGAATAGTTTTTACTTGTTTTGACAGAAACATGTAGACCTACCGCCTTACTTCTTGATCATCCGGTAATTTATATTTCGTATCTTTAACATATTTACTAGCCGGAACGATCTGAATCAAAAGGCCGCGCTTGACCCAATTTTTTAACATTCTTGACATTTTATCCCGCTGGTCAACCCTTGTAAGCTTACGGGCTTCTTCATTTGCAATATATTTATGTTCCTTGAGGTAACTACTTATTTTCTCCCATTCACTAACTCGTTTCTCATTTAACAACACTACTCTTACAGAATCCTCAAGGAGTGGATACGTTAAAAAGATCGGAGGATATAAATTCTGAGCCATCATTTCGTTACGCATTGCCTTCACGCCTTCGTTCTGATCCAAATTAGGTGGTAATGGAAAATCTCGAAGATGTTTTACAAGCAGGTCATTACGATAACCTTCTGCCCTTTCTCGCCCAATATTCATACGGGTAATGTTATAAGGAAATAATCCCGGACTTTCCACCTCTACTCGATCCTCATAAATTTTCACTTCAATATCCCGTTTCATATGATAATCACGGTGGATAACAGCATTCGTGATTGCTTCTTTTAGTGCTCTTTCTGGAATCAAATATTCAGTCTTAAAGCCAGAGGGCATCCTGATCCCTGAACGCAATAATGTCAAAACGTACTCATGCACATCCGCAATCTGTCTGACCAAAGGTCCCTGGATCGTCTTGGGTATGCCTATCAAATTAGGAGTGCCCCCGATAGTTTCAATAGTCCCGGTATACTGCAAAATACGAACCGTACATTTTGTATCCATAATATCACTAGGATATTCTGCAAATAACAGCACCGCAGCCCTGGTCGGTAAGACTGTTCCTTTGTCATCCTTTCGAGCCAATCCTGTTTTTTCAAGAATCGCCTCAATGGATCCTCCGTTTAAACGCCTCGAGGCCTTCCATTCCTCATAAATTAAAGTTTTAAGAAGGGCGAAATCCACAGAAACAAGCTCCCGATCAGCTTTCTGGAACCCCTTGGCATAAGCAAACTTTACAATCTCATGAGCAGTAAGCCGATGATTGCCTTTTTCTAAACGAATGTATACATGGTTATGGATGGAACGAAAACTATCAACAGCCTTGGGAACAAATAATACCCCCACGCGATTGTTGTTCTGCTTAACCTCCAGCATATTAGGCAACCATACCCCTGATAGTGGCGGAATGATTTTTTGTAATTCACGGCCGATTTCATCGAAAATTTCTAAATTTTCCTCAACACCGAAAACTCTATCAAGTCCTTTCAGTTTCGTTTTTTGAGGATCATCAATTCCTAATACGATAATCCCACCATCTGTATTGGCCATAGCAACAACGGTTTCAATCGTTTTAGACACAACCCTTTCATCCCCCATACGCTTAAATTCTATCGTCTGAGTCTCGGAGGGAATGTCCAAAAGTCCTTTTAAAAACTCATTCTCACTAGGCAAGTTTAAAATATCCTCTCTCAACTCGACTTCCTAAATCAACGACCTACCCACGAAGGTTACAGTTCCACCCATTTCGCGCAAAAACCGGTCCATGCGCGTGACAATTGCTGCTTCCAACTCACGTTCACTATGCTCTTCGCCCAACTCCAAGAAATCAAATATATCCTGGTTGCGAAATTTCTCGGGGACAGTCTCATTAAGATTGGTCAGCCCCTCATTGACTGCCTTGAGCGCGTCATATTGAGCTTTACGGATCCTCTCTTTAATCGATACAAGAAACTGACTGTATTGTTGCTCTATCTTTTTTCTCATGGCCTCACTCAAATAATGTCCGGCTCGCCCCGATTACCTTCGGTTGAGGGTCGTATGGACGGGTTTATGCATCAGTCACAATCTCCCAGTGTCCGCCAAAATCAGGGCCAATACGCTTGATATATCCAGCCTCTTTTAATTTTAAGAGATGTTTTTGCACGGCAGAAGCATTGATACCTAAAATCTCCACTAATTCTTTCCTTGATATTTTTGGTCTCGTTTTTAATGTCTCAATTATCTTCTTTTGCTTTACACTCAATAAAAGTTTTTTTCTCTGACCACCTGTCTGACCACCTGTCTGACCACCTGTCTGATTTTTCTTTTCCAGCCCCTCGCCTTCTTCCCACTTTGGCCGATAGAAATCCACCACAAATCCGGTTTTAAGGCGCTTAAACTCCACCCGGATACCAGCGGCAACGCAATCATCATGGATACGCTTAATCCCGCTTCCCCACCGTTCAATGTCCTTGGACTTATACATCGTTTCCGCGATCAAAGGATTACGTAAAATTGATTTCTCATTTCCGCTGAAGAAATCTTCCGGATTAACTCCCTCTGGAAAAAATCCCGGATTGTAGATCTGAATCCGATCTTTAAAAATTGCCACCTCATTGCCTTTAGGATTGGAATAATCGCGATGGCACAATGAATTACCGATCGCCTCTGAAAGGGCTCTTACCGGAATTTCCGGAATCTCCTTACGACGGCTCTCACTTAAATCTGCGCGCCATTTCATATGCCCGTTGACATAAACCTCTGCCTCCTGGCGCAAGCTAAAAAGAGTTCCTTTAAACGACTTAATGTCTAGAAAGGTCAACTTGTCCGTGCCGGCAAAAATCGCCGCTTGAACCTCCATTGAATTGTCATCACAAAAAAGAATTTCAGCCGCGCGGGTCAATTGATTCTTATGCAAAAGGTGGAGCTTGTGGAGTGTGCTTTTTACGTCCTTAAAATCAAAGTCGATGCGTTTCGCCATCTTGGCTTTACGCATGAACTCCTTGATCACATCCTCATTAACATCAGCCAGCGTCTTTTCAGATATCTCTTTTTCCCACAGCAATCTTTTTCGATTCAATATGCGTATTTCAATCTCTTGAGGACTCATCGCTTTGTCCGATTCACCGACGCGGATGTACGCGCGGCCATAAGCAAAATAAGGGCTGTTGGTCCCCTGCGCCTCCATAACAATACAATCTTTTCCTTCAATCTGACGCACCTCCACCTTAGGGTAGACCTTTGGTTCAGTATTATCCACGACCGCCTGCGTCACATCCTTAAGCGTCGTTTTTCCAATCGTCTGCCCTAAAACCTTGCCGTCATCATTAATGCCAAAGTGGACCTCTCCCCGGCCATGCTTGTTGAGCATAGCCACAATAGAAACGACCGCCGTTTTAACCTCTGCAGTGGATTTTTTAAATTCAATTGTTTCGGATTCTTTTAACATATTCTTTCAAGGCACCGGCGTAAATGACCAATGGTTGGACGCCGTGCAATAACCATCGGACACGGTTGTTCTATAAGGCCGGCGGGAATCCGCGGCGTCCTGGGCGATGAAAGGCAATATGTCTGTCACCACATCAACAGCCATCATGTTGGTCGTATGGATCCCTAAAATCATGCTGTAATTGCCGGCGCACAGCGGCAGGCTTGGGACGGTAAAGCGGACCACATGACGGCCGGCCATTTTACCGAGCTCAAGGCCCGGGGTATCGGTGTGTGACAAATGCAAAGCTTTAACTCCTGAGGCCGCCACCATGACAGCTGAGAATTGCAGCCCAGGCACATGTTCGCCATCGACGACGAATTCCACCGTCATGGGGCGCGAACGATAAACGGTATTGGTCACGTCTCCGGCCTCATCGAGCAACCGGGCGGACAAAATGCGCACCCGCCCGTCGCCATAGCGGCTGGTCCAATCTTTTAAGTCTGCCACGCCGGTAAACTCAGACGGGTTAAACCGGGCGGAATAGGCGCGGATGACCTCCTCCGTGGGGCCGATCTTGCGGACCTTGCCCTCATCAATCCACATGCAGGTGGAACACAACGTGTGGACAGCGCCCATGCTGTGGCTGACAAAGAGCACCGTGCGGCCTTCCTTAGCGACGTCGCCCATCTTGCCCAGGCATTTCTTCTGAAATTGCGCATCCCCGACTGCCAGCACCTCATCGACGATCAAGACATCAGGCTCAAGGTGCGCGGCGACGGCGAATGCCAAACGCACATACATCCCGCTGGAAAAACGTTTGACCGGGGTGTCTAAAAATTTCTCAACCTCCGAAAAAGCCACGATGTCATCAAATTTGCGTTTGATTTCCTGGCGGGTCATGCCGAGGATGGCACCGTTTAGAAAAATATTCTCCCGGCCGCTGAGTTCCGGATGGAACCCTGTCCCTACTTCCAGAAGGCTGGCGTCCCGGCCGCGAATGGAAATCTTTCCGTGGGTCGGCTCCGTCACCCGGCTTAAGATCTTAAGCAGCGTTGACTTGCCTGCGCCATTGCGGCCGATGATGCCGACGGTCTCGCCTTTCTTGACCACAAATGACACTTCCTTCAGGGCCCAATATTCCTCTTGCTCCAGCGACCTCGGCCTCCTGCCCCTCGGGCTCAATTTTTTGGCGCCGTTGACAATGGCCTCCCGCAGGGTCATGGATCTGTCCCCCATGTGCCTGATGACATACGATTTGCTGATGCCTTCTGCTTGGATGGCGATGTTGGTCATATCTACCCTTACTGTCCAGTTATACTTTCATATGTCAGCGAATCTAGACACAAAAAATCCCGGAATTTCTCCCTTAAAGAGAGATCTCCAACCATTCTTTATTCCCCCATTGAACTTCAGAATGGCAGTTAAAATAAACCTTGTCGTCTGACCAATAAAATTATATACTTTAAATGTATCTAAGATGTCATAAAGGTTCCGCCTCGATGACAAGGGCCCAAGGGGCCCTCTCGCAAGAGTAGTCGAGGCGGTCGCTTTTTTAGTAATACAACGTAGTCCCCTCCCTGAAGATATCAAATTCACTCTTAATAACCCTTCTTATAATATTATAAGATCTGCTGTCAGCCCTCTCCCACTTGCGGTACACAGCCCAATTACAAGAATCCACAATTTGTAAATCAAAATTCGACTTAGACGCATGATGTAAAATCTCGTAAACAACTCCGTCCGGCAACATTCTGGCTAATATCTTCTTTATTGCTTTTTCAATAGCCTGTTTTTTTCGCAAAACAGGAATGCTATCCGTAAACACAATCACTTTGCTAAACTTGGTCAAATCATACCCATTAACAACATAACGTAATAAGTATCCCAGCATTTCAGGATAAAAGCGATCTTCCGCCCGCAAACTCGGTCCAGTTTTTCTCTTTTCAACCACTAAACTATCAATTCTTGTCTGAGCAATATATCTTTGGATAACTTCAAAGACTCCATTTCTTACGGCTTGGGTGTCTTCAGCGGCATGAAAATATTCAATCTCGACGCCCAATTCAATAAGATCATATTTAAGTTCACATAAAGATTTAAATGCCTCGAACGGCCTTTCTTTGGATAACGTTGTCAGGGTAAAATATTTTGTACCGTTATTAGAAAAATCAAGATTGCCACCTTCATCGAGAAATATATATAAAATGCGCTTGCTTTCCGACATACTTTTCTCAAATAATATCCGCAAACTTTCGTTCCGTTTTTCTAAATTGATAAATCCCCAGCCCCAAAAGAGCCAGCGAAACGCCCACAGACAAAATTAGACTGGACGAGGACAGCGGCGAGGTGCCGCCTAAAATGGCCCAACGAAAGCCGTCGATCACCCCGACCATGGGGTTGAGCGAATAGATGAGCCGGTACTGTTCCGGAACAATGCTGCTGCTAAACCCGACGGGAGAAATATACAGGCCAATCTGCACAATGAACGGCACAATGAAGCGAAAGTCCCGGTACTTCACATTCAGGGCGGTGATATAGAGGCCAGCCCCGGCGGCGGCAATCAAGGCGATCAGTAAAAAAAACGGCAAAAAGAGGATCTGCCATCCGGGGGCGTAGTGAAAATAAAACATCAAAAAAATCAGGATCACAAAAGAAATGGCAAAATCGACCAGACTGGTCACCAGGGAACTGATGGGAATAATGATGCGGGGAAAATAGACTTTGGTAATCAGATGCGCATTGTTGATCAGACTATTGCTGGCATCCGACACCGAAGTGGCAAAAAATTGCCACGGGAGCATGGCCGCATAGACCATAATGGCGTAAGGAGCATTGCCGTCGCTGGGCAGTTTGGCCACCTTGCCGAAGATAAATGTAAAAATCAGCATGGTCAGGAGAGGTCTTATAACGGCCCACAATATGCCGATGATCGTTTGTTTGTAACGGACCGTGATGTCCCGCCAGCTAAGAATGTAAAACAATTCTCTGTAGCGCCACAGGTCTATCCAGTAGTGTTTCTCTGCCCGTCCTGCCTCAATGACTAATTCGGTTTCGTTTTTCATGTTATTTTCTAGATTTAATGACCCGCGCCGGGTTCCCCCCGACGATGGCATATTCCGGGACATTCTTAGTCACAATGGCACCGGCGGCGAGGATAGCCCCGCGGCCAACCTTCACTCCGGGCAAAATGACCACCCGGTCGCTGATCCATACATCGTCATCGATGGTCACCGGCTCCTGCGGCCCAAACCCCTGCTGGTCCATCGGGATGTCCAGCCGGTCAAATTTATGGTTCCGGGTTATAATCGTGACATCCCTGCCCATCATGACGTCGCGGCCAATCGTGACCCGTCCCAATAAATTTGCCCTAATGCCAATGCCTGAGTTATCGCCGATGGAAATATCCCGGCCCGAATGAAAAAAGACCTTGTTCTCCACGTTCACATTCTTCCCGCACGACCCAAATAAAGGCCGGCACACAAAGTAACGGATGGCCTTCCATAAGCGGCCCCCGGGCATATCCGTCGAGGGCAGGTGCCGGGCGAACCCATAATATAAAAAACAAAAAATAAGGCGCGCCAGCTTAGACCCGATCATAGACAAACTTCGGGATTGGATAAGTGCGGTTCTTGAGGATGGCGCCGAGCAGAGGGACTTTATGTTCTTTTAAGAATGCGACTTTACGCGAAACCATTTGCCGGCGGGTGCGGCTCTCCGAGACCACCAGTATAGTTTGGTCGACGGAGGGGGCCAGCAAGTATCCGTCCTGAAACGTCTTTAAATCGGCGCAGGCCACCAGCACCAGATCGAATTTTGATTTGACCACCTCCAAAATGGCTTTCATTTTTTCGGAATTGAGAAATGTCACCGGATTGATTTTGGTCTCTCCGGCGGGCATCACATATAAATTGGGGTTGACGCTGTAGACCACTTCAGTGAGGCGGTCTTTGTCTTTCAAGAGGTCCGCCAGGCCCTCCGACAAGGGCAGCTGGAACGCCCTGTGCAGGCTGGGATGGCGAAAATTGGCGTCGATGATGAGGACCTTGCGGGCGATTTGTTCCGCCAAATGATAGCCCAACTGGGCCATGATCAAAGCATCCCCGTCCGGAGAGTCGGTGGACGCCACGTACAGGGTGTGGAAACCCTTGGTGCTGCGCATCAGATGGATCTGGTTGGCCAAATTCTGGAAAGCCGCCAGCAAAGAGTGCCGCACTTTCAATTTGCCTTTGACAAATAGTTTGCGAGGGGTCGTCCCCCTGGGCACGCTGCCAAGCAGCGGCAAACCCAGCAGATGCTCGATGATGCGTGGCGACTTGATGGTGGAATCCATATAGTCAAAAATAAAGGCCAGCGCAACACCCAGGAACAATCCTATAAAAACGGCCGCCATCAAAAGCAGCGGGCCTTTGGAGGCCAAGGGCTCAAGGGGAACGCTGGCTTGTTCAATGATTTTGACGCTGGCAGGACCAATGGCCTCGGCATTGCCCAGCGGCTTACCGGACAAATCTTGGGTGATGTGTTTGATACCGTCCTGCAGCTGGCGGACCACCGGATGTTTTTCGCCGTATTTTAACTGCAGTTCCGCCATTTGCTGCTCGAGGTCAAAAATAATGTAAGAGCGGCTGACCGTATTTGCGGTGACGGCGGCGCCTAACGGATCAAAATCGCGCACGACGATGGAAAAAAGATTGGTGTCTTGCACCGGCGTGACTTTAATGCTGCCGCGCAGGTCCGCTACGGCTTGGCGGAACCCTACGGTCCTCTGTGGGTCAGACATTGCAGCCCTGCTCCTAAAGATTTTGGTCATCGCTTTTTGCCAGTTGAGCAATTTGATCTTCCACGGTGAGGCGTAGCGCAGTTCATAATCCGATGGCTTCATGTCGAGACGCAAGGCATTGACCACCCGCTCCAGCACCGGTTCGGACGTGGCGATTTGGCTTTGGGTCAAACTGGCCTGGTTTTGCGCGCCGCTGCCCAACTCGCGGTAATACGGCGCTTCCACCTGTTTCTCGCCGGAAACCAGCATTTTGACGCTGGCCTCATACACGGGTGTGCGGAAAATCACCCCCACCGCCGCAATCACCGTCACCACCAAAAACGATAAAATGATCACCGCCCAATACTTAAACAGAACCCGCATAAAATCACGCAGGTTCATTTCTTCCACTGGTGCGTGAAATAATTCACTCATAAAATGCCCTCCGAAACTACCACAATGTCCCCGGACGTGAGTGCCACATCGGCGCTGGAATCCCCTTCCATGACCGATTTGATCTTAACCTGGATGGTCTCATAACCGGAGCCCTGTTTTTTAGGCCGCAAAACTTTTACCCGGCTGGCCGACCCGAAACGGGTGAACCCGCCGGCAATGGAGATCGCCCGCAGTACGGTGGTGTTCTCGTCCATGGGATAAGGCCCGGGCTTGATGACCTCGCCGTACACAAAAAATTTGCGGCTGCGGGACTCTTTCAAAGACACCACCACCGACGGGTATTTTAAGTAGCCGTCGGAGAGGCGGCGCTGGACCTCTTCCTGGACCTGGTTGATGGTCAAGCCCTTGACCATCACGCTGCCGATATATGGAAAGGCGATGGACCCGTCCGGCGACACAATACACTCATTAAAAATTTGTTCCGGCTGAAGCACGTTGACAGCCAAAATGTCGTCGATCCCGACCGTGTACTCCCCCACCGGCAAGGCCTCCATGGCGTCAGGACGGACGGTGATCTTCTGCAATTCAATAGGGGCAGGTTCAACGGCCCGCGTGACAGGAATGCACAACATCATGGCAACAAAGGCAATTGTCAGTGGCTTCATTTGGCTCCGGAGGTTGATAACACGGCTGGGATAGTTTTTAAGAGGATTTTCACGTCGAGCATCAAGGACCAATTGTCGATGTATTCCAAATCCATCTTCACCCATTGGTCAAAATCGCTGATGCGGTTGCGGCCCTTGATCTGCCAATAGCAGGTGATGCCGGGGCGCATGCTGAGCCGGCGGGTGTGCCAGGGGTCGTACTGCTTGACTTCCCGCTCCAGCGGCGGCCGGGGACCGACCAAACTCATGTCCCCGTGAAACACATTCCATAACTGCGGCAACTCGTCCAGACTGTACTTGCGCAGCAGACGGCCGACGGAGGTGACCCGTGGGTCTTTGTCCATTTTAAAGGCCGGGCCAGACATTTCATTGAAGGCCATGAGATTTTTTAATTGCTTTTCAGCGTGGATGTCCATGGTGCGGAACTTGTAGAGTTTGAATTTGCGACCGTTTAAACCGATGCGTTCCTGGCAAAAATACACCGGCCCGGGCGAGGTGCATTTAATGAGCAGGGCCACCAAAAAGTAGACCGGCATAATGACTACCAGCGCGGTCAGGGAGATCGCCACGTCCAACAAGCGTTTAAGCAGCAACGCCGACACGCTGTGGGGGGTGGGTTCAAACGTCACCATGGGGATGCCTAAAATGTTGGTGTCTTTGCCGCTGGTGAACTTCAAATTGAAAAAATCCATGGCCACGCTGGCTGAAACCCCGACCAGCTCGCAATACTTGAGGGCCGGCTCGATTTTATTGAGGGAGGCCCGAGGCACAATAAAAACCACGTAATCGACCACATGATCCCGTAAAATGCGCGGGACATCGCTAAGGCCCCCTAACACCACAAGGTCCTGCACCATGGCCCCCTGCCGCTGGACGTCTTCATCCACCAAACCCATGACCTTAAGACCCAGTTCGCGGTGCTGGTGCAAATATTTGATAAAACGCTGGGCCCGACGGCCGGTGCCGACGACCAAAATGTTGCGGAAATTAAACCCTTTGGTGCGAAGGAAACGGAAAAAGGCGATGAGGACTATTTTCTCTACGATCAAGATGAGCGTGGTGGTGGCAAAAAACAAACACACGAACGAACGGCTGATATTTTCGATTTTAAAGATGTAGGCCGCGGCGGAAAAAATCACAAATGTCATGATCCCGCTCTTAATGATCAACCAGATCATAGAGCGCAGCTTCTTTAACCGGAAGGATTGGTACATCCCGAAAGAATACAGAAAGAAGGCCCACAGGATGATCACCGTCGGCAAAATCCATAAATAGACTTTTAAGAAGTACAGGTTATAGGGGAAGAAATCAAGAAACCAATGCCGGCGGGCGTGATACGCCAAGAAGAAAGCCACTCCCATCAGAAAACAATCGGTCAGGATTATGAGCCAGCGCAAGATTTGGGCGTATTGTTTCAGCATATTAAAAAGAAAATTTTATCCCTGCCGTGACCATGTTGCGCGTGTAGTCCCGGGTGTCGGTGTTAGAATCGGTGCGCTCGAGCGAGTAACTCAAAAAGAGGTCCGAATGTTTGGTCAACGCATACTCGATGTTGACGTTGGCGCCGATGAGTTTGTCCCGGATTTCCGAGGCCACATACTCCCCTTTGCCGAAAAAGGCCGACACACGGCCGATTAAGAGATCGCTCAATTGCTTAGTGGCCTCTCCCACCCAGCGCCAGCTGTTGAAAATGTCTTGATTATAAGACGTGGGAGCATAGGACTGGACATATTTGACTTTGAATGTGGTGTTCTTATCGACAATCTCGGTCAAAGAAGCCTCGTACCGGGGTTTGGTGTAATGCCGTCCCGAATACGAGTCTATCAAACTCACCCCCGGTTTTAATTCCACCACCCATTGATTGGTCAAATAATGGCGGTATCCGGTGGAAACCGTGTGGGTTGACGCGGATTCGCCGGGGTCAAAAGTCCGGTGATCGAAATCATAACTGAGTAAGGCCTGATGGGCGGAATCAAATTCATAAATAGTTTCCACGCCGGGGCTGTATTGCACCGAGTCGCTGATGTCGCTGCGGGAATAGTTATCGTTGAATTGCCGGTAGTTTAGCTTTGCCGTCCACTGTTTGGACAGGATCCGCGCGTAGGACATGTCTAAATAATTGTGGGAAAAGGAGTATCTTCCGCTGGTGCGCCCGAATGCCGATTCAAAATTAAAAGGGTCCTCCCCGTGCTGGAAGGTGTCGCGGACCGTGAAGCCATCGTAGGGAGTTAAATCGTGGTGCCAGGACACGTATATATCTTCGGAAATATTGTTGAATTCGGAATGGCTGGCGTAAATATTTTGGGTCACCCGGCCCTTAACATCCAGATAGGTGTTTTTGCCCTCATATTTAGCCCCGCCTAGGAGGGAAATCCCCGTGACGGCATCGCGGATAGGATCATTTTTGGTGTACGTCACATTGTCAGTATACGTTTCCCGAATTTCCCCCCCCAGCAGCCAGTGCACGTCCGCGGAGGATTGCGTAGGAAAGCTGGTCAAAAGCACCGCACATATAATAATTAAATATAAAATTTTCATATATACGTAGTTAGGCGCGGACAAAATATCAAAAAAGCGATTAAGCCATGATGAAAAGCCCATTAAAATCTTTTAATATCAAAAAAATTACCGCTAAACGCATTAACCATAGAGGCGAGAGGGGGTTAGAAAAAAAACAATATATCACAAATGGCTTAAAAAAGGAAGGAATGAAATGCGGGGGGTCGAGTTAAAATTTCATGGTAGTTTTAACCAGGATGGCGGACAGGAAGCTTTCCTTCATGGCCCCGCTCTCCCGGAAATCCAGGTCCTGGCCCAGGCGGTTGACCTCAACGATTTTACGTCCCATCTTCTTGGCCGCGATGTGGGCCCACTCTTCCAGCTTGGCGCGGGGAATCGTACTTAAGTTGGTAGAAATAAACAGCATGCCCTCCGGGGTCAGGGCCCGCAGTGCCTTGTCGATAAGCAGCGGCATGTCTTTCTTAACACTAAAGACCGTTCCCTCATACCGCGCGAATGAAGGAGGGTCCAGGATAATGATATCGAAGACGTCTTTGCGTTTGGCGGCCCGCTCCAGGTAAAGGACCGCGTGATCGCGGACAAACTCGCCGGGTCCCTCAGGCAAATTGTTGAGGCGGTAGTTGTCCTTGCCTTTTTGCAAAAATTTGGCACTGATGTCGACGTTACTCACCCGAGAGGCGCCGAATTTCCGGCAATACACCCCGAATGAACACGTGTACGCGAAACAGTTAAGCACCCTCCGGCCCTTGGCGTAAAAAGCCACCAGCTTGCGGTTTTTGCGCATATCCAGAAACAAACCGGCGTTCAGATGGTCGTTTAGGTCCACCTGAAAACGCAGGCCATGTTCCTCGATGATGGTCTGGGACTTTCCCTGGCCGATGGGCTCTACGGCTTTTGGAGGCGCGCTTGCCGATCCGGAGCCGGTGCTACAGCCGGTGCGATCCTTGAAAACGAGATAATCCACGTCAAAATTTTCGCGCAACGCCTCGCTGATGGTCTTCTGTTGCGACTGCCAGCGGGCATTGAGAATGTAAACGGCGACATGCCGATAGAAACGGTCAATAATCAACCCTTCAAGACCGTCCCCGCGGCTGTTGACTAACCGCACGGCGTTGCTGTCCAGTTTCAAGGTCCTGCGATGATCGAAGGCGCGTTTCAGCTGGAGGGTTAAATCTGCAGCGCTGCTTTTAACGACCGCTATCTTTCCGTTTGGAATAGCACTCTTTGCAATAGATTGGACGGTCGCCCCTTGGTTTGAAAGGGACCTCGCACTCTTTTTTGCATTCTGAACACACTGCTTTGTGCATCTCTCTTGGACCTCTGTCATAACCGTCTTGATAAGCCATCTTGTCTCCTTGTTGTTTTATGATGCCATCTCTTGCCTCTCTTTTTAGGCAAGCAGCGGGATCTCGATCTGGACATCGGCGTCATAGTCGACGCCCTTGAGGTTAAACCCGAACAAACGCAAAAAATCGTCGTTGTAGCCATCCACATCGGCGATCTGCCGGACATTGTCGCTGCTGACGATCGCCCACAGTTTATTGACCTCGGCCTGCACATCTGGGCGCATTTCCAGATCGTCGATGCGCACCCGGCCCTGGCTGTCGACCGGGATTTGCTGCAGCGGGCGATTATTGAACAGCCGTTCCCGGAACAGGCGGTGCATTTGCTCGATGCAATTTTCATGCACCCCTTTGTGTTTCATCACCTTCATCAGCAAGGTAAAATATAGGGGAATAAACGGAATGGCGGAGCTCGACTGGGTGACCAAGGCCTTATTGGCGGACACCAGGGCCCGGCCGCCGATTTTCTTGAGACGCTCATCCATCTGCCGGCCGGTCAATTCCAAATGGTCTTTGGCGGCGCCTATGGTGCCGTTGCGGTAGACAGCGGTGGTGATTTCAGGGCCGATGTAGGTGTACGCCACCGTGACGGCCTGGGGAGCCAGCAAATTTTCTTTCTGCAGCGCATTGATCCACAGCTCCCAGTCCTCCCCGCCCATGACCTTGACCGTGTGGGCCACTTCTTCGTCGGTGGCGGCCTCCAGGGTGAGGTTGGTAACGGCGTTGTGTTCAAATTCAATGGTCTTATTGGTATAGGGCTTGCCTTTAGGTTTAAGGACCGACTTAAAGAGGGTGCCGGTCTTAGGCTCCAGCCGTCGGGGCGCAGCCAGGGAATAAATCACGCAATCGACCTGCCGCAAATCTCTTTTGATCAGGGCGCCGACTTCTTGGCGGACCTCGTCGGAAAAGGCATCGCCGTTGATGCTCTTGGCGTATAAGCCAGCCTGGCGGGCCGCGGCATCAAAGCCGACGGAGTTGTACCAGCCGGCCGTGGCCGTGCGCTTGCCGTCGGACTCCCGCTCAAAAAAGACCCCCATCGTCGCTGCGCCGCAGCCAAAGGCCGCGGTGATGCGGGAGGCCAAACCATACCCGTTGGAGGAGCCGAGCACCAGACACTTCTTGGGGCCGCCGGTGATGGGGCCTTTGGATTTGACGAAATCGATCTGCTCCTGCACGTTTTGGGCGCAGCCGACGGGATGCGCGGTCGTGCAGATGAAACCGCGGATTTTAGGACGGACAATCATGGGCACCAAACTATCATAAAGGCGTTTTCTTAGCAACAATAACAATGCCGGATGTGGTCAGCACAAAACGGCTGCGGTCCTTCTCGGCATCGAAACCGATTTTGGCATTGGCGGGGATGTCCACGTCTTTGTCGATGATGGCATTCCGGATTTTGGCGCCTTTGCCGATGTTGACCCCGTCCATGATGACGGAATGATTGATGGAGGCGCTGTCGCCGATGCACACATTTTGCGACACCACCGAATGCTCGATTTCGGCACTTTCCAAAACACAGCCTCCGGCGACCAAAGAATCCACGATGCGGCCGGGCTCCTTGCCGGTGGTGTAGGCCCGCAGGGGCGGGTAATGGTGGTGGTGTGTGCGCAGAGGCCAGCCCTTGTCGTAAATATTAAATTTGGGGCTGCGGCCGAGCAGGTCCATGTTGGCCTGGTAATACGAGTCCCGGGTCCCAATGTCGCGCCAGTAATTTCCGACGGGGTTTTCCTTGGCGAAATCGTAGGCGCCCACTTTTAACTTTTTGGCCACCATCTGCGGGATGATATTTTTTCCGAAATCGTGGCCGGAATCTTTTTTGTCGGCGTCGATTTTCAGTTCCTTGCGCAGCACGTCCGCATCGAACAAATAAATCCCCATGGAGCCGAAAATGGCGCCGGGGTCAGTTGGGATGACTTTCGGGTGCGCCGGCTTCTCCTGAAAACCGACCACCAGATTTTTCTCATTGACCTCCACCACCCCGAATTGCAGCGAATCTTCCTTGGGCATGGCCATGCACACGACGGTCATGTCCACGCCCTTCTCGAGGTGATGGTCGATCAAGCGGCGATAGTCCATTTTATAGACATGGTCGCCGGCTAAGATCAGCACCAGGCGCGGGTCATAGTCATTGATCATGTTAAGGTTTTGATAAATGGCGTCGGCGGTGCCCAAATACCAGTCGCTGGAAATGCGCTGTTGGGCCGGCACCACGTCGATAAACTCACCCAGCTGGTTGGAATAAATGTTCCAGCCCTCCAGAATGTGCCGCTGCAGGGAAAAGGACTTGTACTGAGTGAGCAGAAAGATCCGGCGGAGCCCGGAGTTGACGCAATTCGACAACGGGAAATCCACGATGCGGTAAATGCCGCCGAAAGGCACGGCCGGTTTGGCCCGGTCACGGGTCAGCGGGTCCAGGCGCTCGCCTTTGCCGCCGGCCAGAATGAATGTCAATATCTCACGCATATGCTCTTTAAAGACTAGGACTTCTTTTCGGGAGGCCCCAGACGTTTCTTTAATTTTTTGACTTGCTCCGCTATTTTAGCATCGCCGGGATTTTCAGCAAGCAAACGTTCGTACTGCACCAGGGCCGCGGCATAATTGCCAAGCTGCAGGTACGACCAGGCCAGGCCTTTGCGGTTGTATTTGTTGGGCGCATACATGGTGGCCACGCGGAAATGCTCAAAGGCCAGGCGGTATTTTTTCTGGTGCCCGTAGATGTCGCCCATGAGCTGGTAGATTTCCACCGTGTCCGGGGCAATTCTTTGGGCGATCTTGAGTTCCTCCAGGGCCGGCCCGTCGAGCTTGATGGCCATGAGCGAGCGGGCCCGCTGGATGTATTGGTAAGGTGAGACCCGCTTGGGGCCCAATTTTTGCAAATCAAACCGCGGCGCTTTCCATTTTGTCAAATCAATGGCAAAGCGGTCGATGAGTTGCTGGTTCTGCGGCGATTTTTTTAAATAGATCATCGCGTCATCGTCGAAATACACCAGCTTCCAATCCTTGAGCCCGTTAAACATCCGTATCGCCTTGGGCGGGATCTGCTGGTTGGCCCCGTTTAAGAACGCGCCCGTAAGGGAATAGCGTTTTGCGGCGGCCTGGAAGGATTTTTTATTGCCCTTGTACCAGATTTCCAGGTAGTCCTCGAAGAACTTCCCTCCGTACACTTCGGTGCGTCCGTCGATAAAAACTTTGATGCGGGGAACGGTGCGGCCCACCAGATAAGCCCCGCTGTTAAAATCATTAAAAAAATTGCCTTTGATCTTGTTGGCATTCAAGAAATCGACCGCCTTGTAGGGGAAGCTGCGCTTGGACACCCCCCCGTATTCGCTCTTGCGCTCGAACGTGTCGAAATCAAAATAGCCGTTGTCCGCCATGCCCTGCCCATAACTGGCCATCCAGATGATCAGGGCAATTTTGGCCATGATCCCGGTGATGTCCTTAAATTTCGGGCTGCTAAAACGAAAAGGCACAATGTCGTCGAGGTTGATGGTCATGCTGTTGACCAAAATCACCAGATACGCGGCGCAGGCAAAGAACACCATGTTGCGGATGGCTATCAGCGAAAACAGCAAAAACACCAGCCACACCAAAAACACGCTGATGTCGATCATGCGCCGGTTAAAGAAAAATGAAAAAAACGAAATGAGGATGAGGATCTTGTAGTGGATGTGCTCAAAGCGGCCGAAGGAAAACGGCGGCTGCAGCTCGGAAATGTGCTTGAAAAATATTTTGCTGTCGCCGGCGGACTGAAACAAGACTTTCAACGGGTACAGCGCCCCCTCCAGGCCCACTGGGTTAAGCAGGCACATGCCCAGCAGGACGCCGAGGATGATCCATAGGCGCCGAAATTCCTCGTCGGTCAACCGGCCCATGTTATTCCATTCGTACGGGAGCGGGACTTTGCGTTTGATGGTCTCCGAGGCAATGGCAATGAGGACGAGCAAAGGCCCAAAGAAAAAGAACCCGTGCATGTTGGCCCACAACACCTGCACCAGGGCGAGGACCAAAATCGAGATGCGCTTGTCCAGGTGGATGGCCAGAACATACATGTTGATGGCAAAAAACAGCAGGCTGAAAATGTCGGGGCGGATGGTGAAACGGCTCTGGTACACCATGAGCACAAGCAGCATGACAAACACCGAGAGCCATTGACGGTCGCTGCGGTAGCCGATGTAGAGCAGCACCAGAAACGTTAGGCAGACCACCACCGACTGCATGGTGATCAGCGCGTTAAAGCCCCAGGCGCTTTTGATCAGATACACAATCGCCTGGAACAGCCATTCGTGGTTGTGCCAGGATTTGCCGGCGATCGTCGAGGAAAGCACGTCGTGGTTGGGCACGGCTCCGCTTTCCACAATGATCTTGCCCGTTTTCAGATGCAGCCAGAGGTCGAGGTCTTTGATCTCCAGATTGGAAATAAAGGCGGCCAGGGCAAAGAAGGCGCCAATCGCAAAGAAGCCGGCGATGTGGTTGAGTTTTCTCCAGAAAAAATCGCTCATGATTATTGGGTTTCGTACGACATCGCCGCCGACAACAGCTGGCGGGTATACGGATGAACCGGCTGGGCAAACACCTGGCGGGCCCCGCCGATCTCGACAATCTTTCCCTCGTGCATCACGCCTATTGTATCAGAGAAACGCTTCACCACACGCAGATTGTGCGAAATAAAAATATACGTGAGGCCGTAGTGCGACTTAAGTTGCGTTAAGAGGTCTACAATCTGCTTTTGCACCAACACATCCAGCGACGAGGTCACTTCATCGAGCACCAGGATTTGCGGACGGGACAACAAGGCCCGGGCAATGGCAATGCGTTGCCGCTCCCCGCCGCTAAATTCATGAGGGAACCGGCTAAGGACGCTGGGGTTTAAGCCCACCGACACCAGCACCTCCGCCATCTGCTCTTCCCGACGGACCAGAGGTGGTTTATGTTTATGGAAGACTTCGCCTAAAATGCCGCGCACCGTATACAGCGGGTCCAGACTGTTGTTGGGGTCCTGAAACACCATTTGAATTTTGGCCTCGGTGATGACCTCGCCGGAATCCGGGCGCAATAGGCCGACTAAGATTTTGGCTAGGGTGGTCTTGCCGCAGCCGGATTCGCCGACGATGCTTAAGGTTTGCTGCGGGGCCAGGGCAAAACTAACGTCATCGACGGCATCCACGGGCCCAAACGATTTTCTTAAATGGCGGGCGTCCAAGATCATTGAAAGGCCTCCAGGAGTTTTTTGGTGTACGCCTGCTTGGGGTGGCTTAAAATTTGGGCGGCGTTGCCGGATTCGATGATCCGCCCCTCGGACATGACGGCGATCTCGTCGGCCAAATGGCCCACCAGACCTAAATCATGGGAAATCACAACAATGGTCATGTGTTCCTCTTCATTGAGCTTGCGCAAGAGGCGCATGATCCGCGCCTGAATGGTGACATCCAAACTGCTGGTGGGTTCATCGGCAATAATCAGCGACGGGCCGCAAGCAATGGCCTGGGCGATCATGGCCCGCTGGCGGAGCCCCCCGCTTAACTGATGCGGGTAGCTTTCGGCAATGCGCTGTGGATCATCGATTTCGACGCGGATCAAGGTCTGCATGATGCGCTCCCGACGGTCCAAACGGGTTAATTCCGTGTGGGCGGCCAGGGTCTCGTCGATCTGGGCGCCGATCGTAAAGAGCGGGTCAAAAGCGGACAGCGGCTCCTGGAACACCATGCTGATGGCGCCCCCGCGCAGGCGGCGCAGGCGTTCCGGCGAGGCGGCAAAAATATTCTGCGGGTCTTCGCCGGCAGAGAAAATTATGCGGCCGCCCGCGATGCGCAGAGCGGTAGGCAATAAGTTGAGCACGGACAGACCGAGCGTGGTCTTCCCGCTGCCGGACCCGCCGACGACCCCCACGATGTTGCCGCGGGTGACATCCAGCGACACATGGTCCAAGATCTTGGTGCGGCCGACTTGGACGGACAGGTCCTGGATGGATAATATGGGGGACACTTCTGTCATATCTCGTTAGCTCACTATGGGTTATCTGGAAACGGTCCAGAGGATGAGGATGACGGATCCAGGGCATCGCGCAGGGCGTCTCCTACCACGTTGAAACAGACCACCGTTATAAAAATCATCACCCCAGGCACCAAAATCCAGGGGGCAAAGTAAATGTGCACCACACCCATGGCGTCGGAGAGCAAGTTCCCCCAGCTCGGCACCGGGTCCTGGATGCCCAACCCCAACACGCTTAAGCCCGCCTCGCCTAAAATATATCCCGGGATCGCCAGCATCACCACCACCAGCGAATAATTGAGGGTGTGTGGAAAAATATGCCGCAGGATAATGTTGGCGTCGCCGCGGCCGAGCAACTTGGCCGCCGCCACATAGTCACGCTCGCGCAGCGACAAGGCCATGCCTCGGATGACCCGCGCCAGGGATGCCCACCCGATCATGGACAGGATGCCCACCACCATCAAATAAACCTGCAGGGAATTAAAATTGTCCGGCATGGCCGAGCGCAGGGCCAGCATAAGATAAAATCCGGGCACCAGCATGAACATTTCGCAAATGCGCATCAAGATATAGTCGACTCTCCCGGCGTAATAGCCGGAAATGCTGCCGACAATGATCCCCAGGACCAGGGAAATCAAGGCACCCAACAAGCCAATCGACAAGGAAATCCTCCCCCCATAAATCAGGCGCGACAACAAGTCCCTCCCCCGGCTGTCGGCGCCCAAGAGAAAAATCCGGCCGGGATGGTCGACGGTGAATAATCGCCCCTGGGTCAAAAAACGCACCGGATATATTTTGTCAGGCTGCACCACATACACCCGGCGGTGGTTCTCGTCAAAAGTCAATTTCCGGCCGTATACAAAAGGCCGGCGCAACTTGCCCTGGTCAAAAAATTCCACCGGTGTCGGAGGGCAATACGAATATTCCCGCTGCTCATCGCTGTAGTGATAGGGCGCTAGCACCGGTGCAAACAAGGCCCCCGCATACAGAGTGATGAGCACCCAAAAGCACCACACCGCCGTCCGCCGACGGAAAAAGGATTGCAGCACCCGCTGCATATGTGCTTTAGGTTCGGCCATTAGTCCTGATCCTGGGATCGACCCAGAGGAGTAAAAAGTCCGCCAATAAATTTCCCAGCAAGAGCAAAACCCCGCCCATGAGCATGCTGGCCATGACCACGTAAACGTCTTTGGAACGCACCGCGGTCAGCATCAAACTGCCCAGCCCCGGCCACGAACACACAATCTCGACGAAGGCGGCGCCGCTGAGCAGCGACGCAAATTCGTAACCGAGCAAGGTCACCATGGGATTAAACGCATTGCGCAACACGTGCCGATAAATGACCTGGCGCTCAGGCAGCCCCTTGGCCCGGCAGGCCAGAACGTATTGCTGGCCCAGCTGGGCCAGCATGCTGCTGCGCATCAAACGCTGCAACCCGGGCATGGACGCCAACGCCAACACCACGCCCGGGATCACCAAATGTTTGGCCACGTCCATCCATTTGCCGATGAGTGAAAGGTCCTCATAACCCGGGCTGCGGATCCCTCCCAAGGGCAAGACCCCGAAATGGCTGGCCGCAAATAAAAAAAGCATGGCCAGAAAAAACGAAGGCATGGAGTAGGCCGCAAACGACAGACCGCTTAATACTTTATCGACGAGCGAACCATGCCGCAAGGCCGCCCATACCCCCAGCGGAATGGCCACCCCCCACGTGAGTAACAAGGCCACCAGGGATAAGATGAAGGTATTGCCCAACCGCGGCAGGATTATGTCCATGACCGGCACATTGTAATAAAAGGAATATCCAAATTCGCCCTGAAAAACATTGAGCAGCCAATGGCCGTACTGCACCAGCACCGGGTCCTTCAAATGGTACAAGCGTTCATACCGTTCAATGGTCTCGGCGGAGATTTGCGGGTTGAGTTTCAAACTGTCAAAAAAATTCCCCGGGGTCGCGTGCACCAAAAAAAATGTGATGTAGCTCATTGCCAACAGGAGCAGGAGCGACACCACCAGCCGTTTAAATAAATGCCATGCCATAGAATGACTTGTCTCTTATTTGTCCCTTAAAAGGTAAATCTCTTCCAGGTTGTGAAAGGCGCCGCCATACGCGGTGGGTTTTAAATTGCCGAATTTCTGACGGACGGCGTACAGGTCCGCGCCCAGCACGGTGTAAATCACCGGCACCTCGGCGGCGGCGATCTGCTGATACTCGTCGTAGAGCAGCTTGCGCTTGTGCTCGTCCAATTCCTGCACGCCCTGGGTGAAAATTTCGTCCAGGCGTTTCTCCCAGGAGGTCGCCGGGGACTCCTGCCGGGGGTTCCACATATGCAACTGCCCCGAGGAGACCCACACATTCTGCCCGAAATGCGGCTCCACCCCGCCGGTCAAACCCAGAATCACCGCGTCCCACTCAAAGGTTGACGTCAATTTGGAAACCAGGGTGTTAAATTCAAGGGTCTGGAAATTGACCTTCAGGCCCAATTGTTCCAGGTCAGCCCGGATCATGCCCGCCATTTGTTCACGCCCGCCGCCGGACGTCCCGGCGGAATTGGTGATCAGGTTAAACTCCACCGGATGGCCTTGGGCGTCTTCCAGGATCCCGTCGCCAGTGCGATCGCTAAACCCTTCTTTGTTAAGCAGCGCCCGGGCCGCTGCCAGGTCGTAGGCATAATGAGAGACATGCGGATTATAAAAAAACCCGCTGCTGGGGCTCATGGGGCCATGTTGGGGATAGCCGAACCCGTTGGAGGCGATCTCAATGATTTTCGCCTTGTCCACGGCATGGGCCACTGCCCGTCGGAAATTCACATTGCTAAACCAGGACCGCTTGATGGGGTCCAGGAATGGTTTTTTAGTTTCGGGATTGGCCCGGGGGTTGACGTTAAAAGCCAAAAAATTGCTGCCAAAATCCGGGCCGGCATCGTAAATTTTAAAATTCTTCTTCCGCTCCTGGGGTTTAAGCAGAGGAAAGTCGGTGCCGCGCACCGCAATGTAATCCAACTCCCCGTCGATAAATTTGAGCAGGGCCGCATCCTGGTCCTGGATGATCATAAACACAACTTTACTTAGATACGGCAGTGGCTCTCCGTCGGGGGATTTTTTCCAATACAAAGGGTTGCGCTTAAACACCAGTTTTTCGCCCGGCCGGTATTCTGCCAGATAGAAAGGACCGGTGCCGATGATCTCCCTAGGAGGGGTGTTGATCCCCCAAGTGAACGCAAACTTGCCCTCGCGCACCGCCGACTGCAGTCTGTGTTTAGGAAAAATCGGCTGGCTCATGCCGCGCAAAAACGGCGCAAACTTGACCGGCAAGGTGAAACGCACGGTGAAGGCGTCCAGGGCCTCGACCTTAAACATTTTGCCTTCCACGGTGAAGATGTCCCGGGCCGAGGAAGGGATTTTCGGGTTGTAAATGATGTCGTTGAAGGTAAAGACCACATCCTCCGCCGTCAAGGGCTTGCCGTCGAAGAATTTGACATTGCGGCGCAAGTGGAAGACCCATTGCAAGCCGTCGTCGGAAACTTCCCAACGCTCGGCCAACTGCGGGACGACTTGAAGGGTCACAGGGTCTGAGGTGGTCAGGCCTTCGAAGAGCAGGTTGGTGACCGCGGTGGAGCTGGTTTCGCTGGCCACCACATCATTGAAGGTCTTGGGGTCGGAAGAAACGGAAATGACAATTTGGCCTTCGTGTCGGCCGGCCGCAGGGTCCTTACCCTCTGCCAAGGCCGAGGGCAAGGACAGCAGTGCGGCGTAACACAACATCCAAAAATTAGGGGGCCGCATTAACAATGGGCGGAGCCTGTTCTCCCGCGCCGGGCAAATCCATCGGTTTGGGCGCCTCGATTTTGATGGACACTTCCGGTTGTCCTTCGACGAGCGCGTTGGTTTGGACTTTAGGCAACATCTTTGAATTGCTCATCAACGATTTATCGGCCTTGGCCCCCTGTATGGCCAGGGTGAGCGATGTCAGCAGAAAAATCGCCGCCAGAATGGTGGAGGTGCGCACCATAAAGGCATTGGTTTGGGTGCCGAACATGCTCTCTGCCGAAGCAAAACTCTCCGCCAGGCCACCGCCCTTACCCGCCTGCATCAGAATGGTTATGACCAGCAAAATGCACACCAAAATGTGAATAAATAAAACAAATCCCATAAACTCTCCTTGTAAATAGGGGCCTGCCCCCTATTAAATAGGGCGTTGACCCTACTTTTTAGCTGCCTTGATAATCGCCGCAAATGACGGCACTTTTAAACTTGCCCCACCCACCAATGCCCCATCGATGTCTGCCTCGCCAATCAATGCCGCGATGTTCTCCGGCGTCACGCTGCCGCCGTATTGGATGCGGGTCTCTTGCGCGGCCGCTTCGCCGAACATTTTTTTAAGCAGCCCTCGGATGAACGCATGCACTTCCTGAGCCTGCGCCGGGGCGGCGGTTTTGCCAGTGCCGATCGCCCACACCGGTTCATAGGCGAGCACCATGCCGCCCAACTCCACCGCGCTCAGGCCCGCCAGTGAACCTTGGCAATGATTGCGGATGACCTCAAACGTCTGGTTGGCTTCGCGTTCGCTTAAATTTTCCCCCACGCACACGATGGGCGTTAACCCATGTTTGAGTGCCGCCCGCAAACGTTTATTGACCGTTTCATTGGTCTCACCGAAAAATTGGCGGCGTTCGGAATGCCCGATGATGACGTATTGCACGCCCAAATCCTTGAGCATGGGGGCCGAAATCTCGCCGGTAAACGCCCCGTTGTCAGCCCAATACACATTTTGCGCGCCCAGCATGATGTTCGTTTCGGTGATGGCGTCGCTGACCGTCTCGAGGGCGGTAAACGGCGGGCAGACCACAATGTCCACCCCACCGACATCCACCACCTCCCGTTTAAGCTCTTCCACCAGCACCAGCGCTTCTCGGGAAGTTTTGTTGAGTTTCCAGTTGCCTGCAATAATCGGTATACGCATATATGTGTGACTAAAGTTAAGAGCTTTGGTATTACTTTAAAGGCGACTGTGGCCCCGCCAATCAACGTCACCGATTCTGAAACACAGCCCCGAAGGGGCGTTGCGTTTCTAAAAATCTAGAGAAGATTGGCGGACAAAGGCCACCGGAGCCGCTAAAGTAATACCAAAGATCTTAACTTTAGTCATCCCCTATTGTTAAGTGCCGCAATGCCTGGCAATTCCTTACCTTCTAAAAATTCCAATGACGCGCCGCCGCCGGTGGAGATGTGCGTCATCTTCTCTTCCAAGCCAAATTTAGCCACCGCGGCTGCGGAATCGCCGCCCCCCACAATGACGGTCACTCCCTTGGCAAACAGCGTCGCCAAATACTCCGCGATCACCCGGGTGCCGTTGGCATACGCGTCGCGCTCGAAAACCCCCAGCGGCCCGTTCCATACCACCGTCTTGGACTTGGCCAAAACCTTTTTATACAGCTCAATGGTCTTGGGGCCGATGTCCAAACTTTCCCATCCGTCGGGGATGGTGTCAGAGATTTTACAGTCGTCGCTGTCAAAACTCTTGGTGATCACAAAATCAATGGTCAAGACCATTTCCACGCCGGCTGCTTTGGCCTGCTCCAATAACTCCCGGGCCGTCTCCACCTTGTCTTTTTCCAATTTGGAATTTCCCACGTTGATGCCCTGGGCCTTCAAGAATGTATAAGCCATGCCTCCGCCGATGACGATGGCATTGACTTTGGGGACCAAATTTTTAATCAGCTCGATTTTGTCCGAGACCTTGGCCCCGCCTAAGATGACGGCCAGCGGCCGCTTTGGGTTATTGATGGCATTGCCCAAGTATTCCAGTTCCTTGTCAATCAAGAACCCAGCCACCGACGGCAAATATCTGGTGATGCCGGCGGTCGAAGCATGGGCCCGGTGCGCGGTGCCGAACGCATCATTGACATAAATGTCCGCCAGCGAAGCCAAGTCTTTGGCAAAGACCGGATCATTTTTTTCCTCTGCCTTATGAAAGCGCAAATTCTCGAGAAGTATGACCCGCTGGCTGGATTTGGCGACCGCTGCCTGCACCGCCGATCCCACGCAATCATCTAAAAATAAAAGTTTCTCTTTCAGCAACGGCTCCAGGTGCTGCGCCACCGGTTTTAAACTAAACTCCGGCTCAAAACCCGCACCGATTGGGGCGCCAAGCGGTGCGCCTTTAGGCCGTCCCAAATGGCTCATGAGAATCACCTTGGAAGCGCCCTGCCTTAACGCGTACTGCACCGTCGGCAAGGCCGCCCGGATGCGTCGATCATCGGTGATCTGCCCATGTTCAAGCGGCACGTTAAAATCCACCCGCACCATGACCCGCTTGCCCTTAACATCCACATCCTTAATGGTCTTTTTATGCATAGTCCCCGCCCGTTAGCAATTTTTAGTTTTCGCCGCCATACCATAGACTGCCACAATCAAGCCAAACATCAGCCACATCAGCACCGATAGCTGCACCGAATAAAAGGTCGTATCAAAAAAACTCTGGCATAAAAATGCCAGCAAGCCGCACATGGTCCCGATGAGCACGGCTCTGGCATATCCCGACGGCAGGCGTTTGCTCCCGGTCATGGCCATCTTAAACACCGTCCCCACCATCCACAAAAACGTGGCCAATCCGAAAAACCCCAGTTCCGCGGTCAATTGCAAATAGGAATTGTGGGGGTAGCCGCCCCAAGTGATTTTGTACCGGTGGCCCATCTGGGAATAGGTATTTAATCCTGAGCCCCATATGGGGTAGTGATGGATAATGGTAAGGGCTTCTTCCCAAAAACCCCAACGACCACTACCCAGGCGATTCTGAACATACTGCCCCAGGGTCTTAGTCTCTACGGCTTTTGTACCCGGAGGAGGTACCGGCACATTCTTCACATTGTCGGCAATCA